>DBCN01000087.1:8281-10456 GCA_002293065.1 Opitutia bacterium UBA957 | reverse complement strand
CGGGTAGGGGCGCGACTGCGTCGCCCACTTCCCGCTTCCCCCTTTCGCTCCCTTTTCACGCCTTTGCCTCGAGGTAGGGTTGGCACTGCGTGCCAACCTAGCTGCCTCGGGTTGGGGCAAGGCAGACCACGCCCCTACCTTTTGGTGGACTTAAATCACCTCTAATATAGGATTCTACACCAATGAAGACCCTTGCGCTCCTCCAACTGGTCGCGGCAGCCTCCACCTTTGCGGCCGACCCCTCGATCACCATCTACAATGGGGACTACGCCGTGGTCCGCGAGACAATCGCGCTAGACCTCAAAGCCGGGGTCAATCAAGTGACCTTCACAGGAGCCACTGCCGACCTAGACCCTGATTCGGTCATCCTCCGCGACACCGCCGGTAAGGTCGACTTCAAGATTCTGGAACAGTCATACCGGAACGACCCGGTGAGGGAAGAATTGCTCCTATCTATGTTCGAGGGCCAGACGCTCGAGTTCGAGGAGCAGTCCGAACATAAGCCCAACCGTATTATCCTTGGGAAGGTCATCCGTAGCGGCTATGTGTTGGGCCACCAAGACCAGATCGACCCAATCATCGAAGTGGACGGCAAGCTACAGTTTCGGCTTCCGGGCCGTCCCCGGTTCCCCGCGCTGAAAGACAGCAATATCCTCAAACCCACGCTCACCTGGAAACTCGCCACACCCCTAGCCACCAAGGTCGACGCGGAAGTGGCCTACCTCAGCGGCGGATTTACCTGGCAGGCCAGCTACAACATCGTCGCCAGCGAGAAAAGCGACGCGGTTGACCTCGTCGGCTGGGTAGCCATGGACAACTACAGCGGGGTAACATTCACGGATGCGAAGATTAAACTGATGGCCGGGAACGTGTACCGTACGCCACGACAAACGCGCATAACCTCCTCACGACGCAGCTCTTGGAGCCACGGTGCAGGCGCTGGCCCGGGAAGAGATGAATACGGCACCCCGGTGGTCCGCGAGAAAACCTTCGATGAGTTCCATCTCTATACACTGGCACTACCGACAACCCTACGCGACAAAGAGACCAAACAAGTCGAGTTCGTTCGCGCCAGCGGTATCCAATCCACTCGTCGCTACGTCTTCGACTCGCGCGTGAACGTCGTACAGCCGGACAAGGTCCAGGTCTGGCGGGAATTCCGCAATACCGAGGCCAATAAACTTGGCTTCGCGCTCCCCGCCGGGGCGATGCGTTTTTATGCGCAAGACGACGACCGGCAGATGGAGTTCGTCGGCGAAAACAAGATTGAACACACAGCCAAGGACGAGTTGGTCCGCGTGCGCACCGGCAACAGCTTTGACCTCATCGGCGAACGCAGGTTTATCGAGACTTTCCGCGACGCGGAAAAGCGTCAGGCCAAAATGACAGTCGAAGTGAAGCTGCGCAATCGCAAGACCGAGGCTGCCACGATCAGCGTCTTGGAACGCACGGAGCAGGTGAACTGGAAACTGATCGCCCAAAGCCAACCTTGCGAAAACACCTACGCCGATAGGTTTGAATTCAAAGTACCACTCGCAGCTGGAGAGGAAAAGACGGTGACCTACACCATCCAGCTCTCCTGGTAGGGCCTCTCCCTTATTCTAACTCGGTCAGGGACAGCACCTCGTGCTGTCCTTCTTCTTTTGGTAGGGTTGGCACTGCGTGCCAACCTAGCAGACATCCAACCGTAAGACCACTAGGTCGGTACGCAGTCCCGACCCTACCCAACGCAGGATTCTCTCCGCAGCCATCCCCATCCTGGTTTAACATTTCGCACCTTTGCACTGCATCTAGCCCATCCCCTATCCCCTATCCCCATACCCCATCCCCTCGAAGGCTTTACGCCTTCGCCGCCTTCGCCCAAGAGTCCTTGAGGGTGACGGTGCGGTTGAAGACGGGCTTACCGGACTGGGAATCCTTGGTGTCGGTGCAGAAGTAACCGATGCGCTCAAACTGCACGCGGGTGCCAGGCGCCACCGCGAGGAGCGCGGGCTCGACCTTGCCGCGGATGGCCTGCAGCGAAGCCGGATTCAACAGCGTGCGCCAATCGGAGCCTTCCGGGATGTGCTTCATGTCCTCATGCGCGAAGAGGCGGTCATACAGGCGGACTTCGACATCGCCGGCCTGCGCTTCGGAGACCCAATGGATCGTGCCCTTGACCTTACGGCCGTCCGG
>DBCN01000087.1:6179-8148 GCA_002293065.1 Opitutia bacterium UBA957 | reverse complement strand
CCAGGGGTGAGGCGGAAATACTTCTTCTCCGGGATCTCCATGAAGTCCGCCCGCTCGATGAGCAGGGTCTTGGAGAACGGCACCTGGCGGCTGCCCGCGGCCGGGTCCTCGGGGTTGTTCTGGGCCCCGAGCTGCTCGACCTGACCTTCCGGGTAGTTCTCGATGACGAGGCGGACCGGATCCAGCACCGCCATGAAGCGGGAGGAGGTCTTGTTGAGGTCGTCGCGCACGGCGTGCTCGAGGAGCGCGACGTCGGACAGCGAGTTATGCTTGGTGATGCCGACGGTCTCGCAGAACTTGCGGACGGCGGTAGGCGTGTAGCCGCGACGGCGCATACCAGAGATCGTTGGCATGCGAGGATCGTCCCAGCCGGAGACGCGCTTCTCCTGCACGAGCTCGAGCAGGTTGCGCTTCGACATGACGGTGTAGGTCAGGTTGAGGCGGGCGAACTCGATCTGCTGCGGCTTGGCCGGGGTGTCGAGCGTGCGCAGGAGCCAATCGTAGAACGGACGGTGCACCTCGAACTCGAGCGTGCAGATGGAATGGGTGATGCCTTCGTACGCATCCTCCAAGGGGTGGGCGTAGTCGTACATCGGGTAGACGCACCACTTATCGCCGGTGTTATGGTGGTGCGCCTTGCGGATGCGGTAGATGACCGGGTCGCGCATGTGCATGTTCGGCGACGCCATGTCGATCTTGGCGCGCAGCACGGCCTTGCCTTCGTCGTATTCTCCGCGGGTCATGCGCTCGAACGCCGCGAGGTTCTCCTCCACCGACGCATCGCGCGTGGGGCTGGCCTTGCCGCCATGCTTCTCGTCGCCGTGGTATTCGCGGATCTGCTCCTGCGAAAGGAAGCAGACATAAGCCTTGCCGAGCTTGATCAGCTTAATGGCGTCCGCATGCATGCGGTCGAAGTAGTTCGATGCCTGGTAGTAGTGCTGCCCCCAGTCGAAACCGAGCCAGCGGACGTCTTCCTGGATCGAATCGACGTACTCGACCTCTTCCTTGGTCGGGTTGGTGTCGTCCATGCGCAGGTGGCAGCTGCCCTGATACTCCAGCGCGAGGCCGAAGTTGAGGCAGATGGACTTGGCGTGGCCGACGTGCAGGTAGCCGTTCGGCTCCGGCGGGAAACGCGTGACGATCTTGGCGTGCTTACCGGCCGCGAGGTCGGTGTCGATGATCTGCTGGATGAAGTGGCGATGCGCTTCGGTAGACATGGCAAAAGGGGTTAGGCGGCGTAGGCCTTGAGACGGGCGAGCGTGGTGTCGCGACCGAGGACCCGCAGGACGCCGAGGAGGTGGGCACCACCACCCTGCCCCGAGATCGCGAAACGCGCAGGCGCGAAGTAGTCGGTCGGCTTGCGGTTGTTGGCGGTACCGACGGCGGCAAAGGCGGCTTCGAGCGCGGGCTCGGTCCATTCGGCGGCCTCGAGCGCGGGCAAGAGCTCGCGGACGCGGGCCACGGGATCGCCGCCCTTCTTGGTCAGGTTGGCGACCGCGCCTTCGTCCTTCTTGAAGGCATCCGTGAAGAAGAAGCCCATGAACTCAGGCAAGTGCTCGAGCGAGATGACCTTCTCCTGCACGATGCCGAGGACCTCGGCGAGACGGGCGTCGGACACCGTGGCGTCGATGACCTTGGTCTCGAGCAGGATCGGACGGGCCAACGTGGCGAACTCCGCCGCGGGCAGGCCGCGCAGGGTCTGGGCGTTGACGTGCGACATCTTGCGCTCGTCGAAGCGGGCGTTGGACTGGTGCACCGCGGAGATCTCGAACTGGCGGACGATCTCGTCGATGGGCAGGACTTCCTTGCCGTCGGCGGGCGTCCAGCCGAGGAGGCAGAGGTAATTGCGCACGGCGGCCGGCAGGTAGCGACGCTGCTGGTATTCCTCGATGAGGGCGCCGCGGTCGCGCTTGGACATCTTGCCCGGGCCGTCGGTCTTGAGGATGAGCGGGATGTGGGCGTACTTGGG
>DBCN01000087.1:0-6071 GCA_002293065.1 Opitutia bacterium UBA957 | reverse complement strand
TCGACCACGTTCACGAAGTGGAAGACCGGTTCACCGTTGGAGCGGAAGATCACGAAGTCACGGTCCTCGGCGCGTTCGACGCGGCCACGCACCATGTCGTCGAGCACCATCGGGGCGGCGTCGACCTTCTCGATCTCCTTCTTCAGGTGATCGTCGAAGACCGTCGAGCGGGCGCCCTCGAGGCGGAGCCACCAGGCGCCGTCCTTTTCGTAGGCGCGACCCTTGGCGGCGAGCTCCTTGAGCTTAGCCTGGTAGAGCTCGGTGCGCTGCGACTGGAAGTACGGGCCAAAGGCGCCGCCGACCTCGGGACCCTCGTCCCAATCCATCCCCAGCCAGCGCATGGAATCCAGGATCACCTGGAGGAAAGCCTCGGAGTTGCGCTCCTTGTCCGTGTCTTCGATACGCAGGATGAACTTGCCGCCCGTGTGGCGGGCGTAGAGCCAGTTGAACAAGGCCGTGCGGGCGCTTCCGATGTGGAAGAAACCGGTGGGACTAGGGGCGAAGCGGACGCGGACTTGGGACATGAAAAAACGTGGGTGCCGGCGGGAAAACCCCGCCGAAGCGATAAGCCAGCATTTGGACGCAGAAACCCCTCTGGGGGAAGAGGAAAGTGGCCCACGGAGCACCGCTTCGCTTGCGGAATACCGCAGGAACGCTGGAAACCCGCCATCCCACCCAATCTCCAACCTTGACGCACACCCCTCCCCGCCTTTGATACGCCCCTCAGCTGGTCAACAAGGAGAGGTGGCAGAGTGGTCGATTGCGCAGCATTGGAAATGCTGTGTACCGCAAGGTACCGAGGGTTCGAATCCCTCCCTCTCCGCCAGCTGGAACTAAGACGATAACCATTAAAGGGTTATCGTTCCTTTGTTCTATTTCCCCAGCCCGAACTCTAACAAGAACTCTGACATGCCTCGGGTAGGGTCAGCACTGCGTGCTGACCTAGCTGCATCAGATTCCCCCTTGCCTCTAGGTAAGGGCACGACTGCGTCGCGTCCGTTGGATCGAGGTAGGGTCAGCACTGCGTGCTGACCTAGCCGCATCTAGGTAGGGGCAAGGCACCGCCTTGCCCTCAACCCTAGGAGGCCGCGGTAAACCACGCCCCTACCCTTTGATGACCGACGGACGTGGGATAATTCCGTTTTTGGTCCAGCGGCATGCATTTCAGGGGGTGGCTAAGTGTTATGGTTAAGCTGCACCTAGAGTCAACAAACAGCCGGACGGCCGGACCGGAAGCACGCCCGGGCCCGTCCGTGCGGTGATTGGCCGAACCTAATCTACGCAAATTTGCGTAGATTAGGGTTGTCTAATCTACGCCTGAGGCCGACCCTCGGCCGATGAAGGCAGGCCGCACCCCAGCTCCTCGCAGGCAGATCTGGCAACTCGCCGGCTGGCCTGCCCTGACCGTAGACGCAGCGGCCGTCGCCCCTGCCCTGCTCGAGGCCACCCGAGCGGTCTCCCGCCTACACGGCCGCATGGAGCTGCTCGACGGCTCGGCCCGAGACGAAGCCCTGCTCATCACCCTGACCGACAACGCCGTCCTGAGCAGCGCGATCGAGGGCGAAGTCCTCCGGGCCGACAGCGTCCGCTCATCCTTGGCCAACCGCTTAGGTATCGAAACCGGCGTCAAGGTGCCCGCCAGCCAGAAGGAGGAAGGCGTGGTGGAGATGACCCTAGACGCCACCCGCAACGACCTGAAGGCCATTTCCGCCAAACGACTCTTCACCTGGCAGGCCTGCCTCTTCCCCACGGGCTACAGCGACGGTAAAAAGATCAAGGTCGGAGCATGGCGCCCCTCCTCCGGGGACCCCATGCGCGTGGTCTCCGGCAACCTGACCGACCCCAAGGTACACTTCGTGGCCCCGCCGGCGACACAGGTCTCGACCATGATGAAGGATTGGCTGGCATATTGCACGGGCACTCCGCGTCAGGACGCCTTGGTGCATGCCGCCCTGGCGCACCTATGGTTCTTGACCGTCCACCCTTTTGAGGACGGCAACGGCCGCGTCGCCCGCGCCGCCACCGACCTGCTGCTCGCACGGGTCGAGCGGGGGGCGGGGCGTTACTTCAGCCTCTCCGCCCAGATCCGCAAGGAACGCGCCCAGTACTACAAGGAACTCGAGGCAGCCCAGGCGGGCTCCCTCGACGCCACCCGTTGGTGCGTCTGGTTCCTGGGGTGCTTAGGTCGCGCCGCCGACGCCTCGAATCTCGTGGTGGAACGAGTCCTCAAGCGGGCCAAGTTCTGGAACCAGGCGGGCACCGCTCAGATTAATCCCCGCCAACGCAAGGCACTGACTCGTCTGCTCGAGGGTTTCGTCGGCGACATGACTTCCGGGAAATACGCGAACTTGACCAAGTGCTCACACGACACTGCCGGCCGTGACCTCGATGCATTGGCGAAACTTGGGCTGCTCAAAACCAACGGCAAGAAGGGTCGAAGCGCCGGCTACCAGCTCAAATAACCCGGCTGGGATAATTCCGTTTTTGGTCCAGCATCGCGCATTTCAGGGGGTGGTTAAGTGATACGGTTAAGCTGCACCTAGAGTCGACGCCCGCCAACTGGAACTATGGCAATAACCATGAACGGGTAATCGCCTCTTTGGCTTTGTCCGGAAGCGGAACTCTAACAAACACTCTGACATGCCTCGGGTAGGGTCAGCACTGCGTGCTGACCTAGCTGCCTCTAGGTAGGGGCAAGGCTTCGCCTTGCCCTCCACCTTAGGAGGGCGCGGTAAACCACGCCCCTACCCTTTAAGGGTCAACGGACGCTTCGCCGTCACGCCCCCACCCTCAAGCTCAACGGGAATGCCGGCTGAGCTGGTAGAAGAATTCCCCGAAGGCCACAAAGAAGCCGCAGAGCGTCACGAGGACTGCGAGGATTCTCCAGATTGGGCGGGACCGATGTTTCTTGAAATGCGCATGAAGGAGAATTCCTGTCAGGACTTGCGAAAATCCGATGGCGAGGCTGCCGACATCCTGCCCCTGGGGCATGGAGACACCCCAGTCAACCATACCACCGACGCAGGACCTCTTGCATCCTTGACCCGCTGCTTATGTAAACAGACTATAAAAGTACGGCCCACCCATGGACGACCCCGCTGCCCAACGACCCAAACGAGCCCTTCGGCTCATTTGTGCCGGGGCGTTCCTGGTCTCGATGCTCGTCACCGGCGCGATCCTTTACCGAGACACGACGGCTTACATCGAACACGAACGGCCGCTCATCCAGATAACCCGGCTGGTCAAGCTGCAGCACGAGCTGCCGGCGAAATACGACTTCCACAGTGAAGGCGAGATGATCAGGTATCGGACCAACATCCGAGAGCCAGCTAGGGCCTCACAAGGGCTCCCGTACTTCAGCCCATACGTGCATGTCTGCATCAAAGATGGCAGGGTCTACTGCCTTTATGACCTCAAGGCGCCGGCAGCAGAACTGGCCCGGATTGAGAGCCTACTGACAAAGGAATTCGCGGACTTGGTCCAGGTGCGACCCGAAGACCTACGCATGGAAGTCATCCAAGAGATGCGGGTCGAAAACCCTCACCCCATCAAGCGCTGGCCATGGTGAACGCCGACCGTAACCCGCTTTGGCCAGCGACGGCCTTCCTGGCCTCCATCTGGGCAGGCATCGCTTCGGCGGTGCTGGTCGCCGCCATCCTGGTGGGCCCCCTCCAAGACTCCGAATCGCTGAATCCGCAGTATTACCATCACCATGTATACGGAAACTACAGCAATCGACTCGACGTCGCCGCGATGGAAAACCGTATCCGCGCCCACGCCCGATCAATCGGCATCCCGGAAGAGAACCTCATCTGCCTGCTGAGCGAGTGCCGGCAAAGCCAAACGGTCCGGCCCATCATCTACGTGCGCACCACCCCAACCAAAGGAAGACAGTTGTGGGAATTCACCCATGAGGCCATGAAGAGCGAATTGGACCGGCTCGAAAAAACGTTTCCTGCCACCCAGAGGGACCCGTCCATCACCAGGTCCAACGACTGCAGCGGATGGTGATCCCAAGCAACCAAACGCGATGACTCCCTACAGTTGCCTCATGGATGACGGCACCTTCCTTCAGGTCTCAGCCGGATCTTTCAGCTACGCCCCCAACCCGAAGTCACGGAAATCACGCCTAGACGCCGTGATTAACTTTTGCGCGGCGCTCGCCAGCCTCCTTCTCGGCCTGCTGTTTGCTTATATCGGCTTAGTCATGTTTATCTCCTTTTTCCGAGACAACCTCGACTGGGGGATCTTACTGCTCTCCCTCTGCTTCGGAGGCTTCGGTATCTTCGTCATCTTGTTATTCCCTCATATTTCCAGAACAGGCATCCATTCCACGCTGAAAACAGAGGGTGCGAGCACGACCATGGTGCGAACAAAGACGTGGTCCTTCTGGCCCCAACGGACGGTCCAGCAGTCCTACGCCACGAGCGCCTGCCAGCTGAAGGTCGTCCCGAACCACAACACCAAGCACGACGAGCACTCCTTCATGCTGTGTCTCGTGCACGTGCCTTCGGCGACCGAATGGGACCTGACCTCTTGGCTCCAACCAAGGCAAATCAATCCCAGCTACGGAAGCGCCATGCGTCGCGAGGCTGAGGTGATCGCACAGGCCATGAAGGACGCCGGCCTCATCGCCGAAGTGGCCTTCACCGAGCACTGGGCCAAGCCGTAAGCGGAATCAGGTAGGGTCGGGACTGCGTCGCGTCCGTCGGATCGAGGTAGGGTCAGCACTGCGTGCTGACCTAGCCGCATCTAGGTAGGGGCAAGGCTTCGCCTTGCCCTCCCCCTTAGGAGGGCGCGGTAAACCACGCCCCTACCCTTGATGGCCGACGGACGCGACGGAGTTGCGCCACCACCCTTTTGAAAGGTCATCGGACGCAACACTTAGGACAGCACGTGGTGCTGCCCCTACCAGTCGTCCAAAGAAACCTTTCAGGGAATGAAGCTTAGGTTCAACGCATTGAAGCGAATAAACCAGGAGACATTCTGGTCTAATGGCTTTAGCTCATCCTCTGGAATGCCCTTGCGACAGAAGCAAGAATCCATCTACTTCCCAACATCATCCCTGCAAGTCTGCTGGACTTAGTGCCATGCCCTTGCAGCCCCCCGCGGGTTACGATCCGCGGGGTTTTCTTTTGGCGAACCCCTCCGGCGTACGATGAGTCGGCGGGTCTGCTTCCTGTTCGATGGCTTTAACCTCTACCACAGTTTAGCCCAAGCATCTGCGGAAACAGGAGATCATTCCCTTAAGTGGCTTGACCTAGTTGGATTAGGCAGGAGCTGCCTGCATCTGGTAGACAAGACGGCTGAAATCCAGTCGGTCCACTATTTCACGGCGCTACCAGAGCACCTGCATAAAACCGACCCAACACGACTCCTAAGACATAAGACTTATCTTCGTGCGATCACCGCTCACGGACCAGTTCGTCCCCAGATACACATCGGGCGCATCCAGCAGCAAGCGGTCAGGATAACCACGGATACAGGACTTCAGGAGGGGCGGCTATGGAGGGAAAAAGGCACGGACGTGGCCTTGGCCATGACATTAGTCGAGATCCTTGCCTCCGGCGCGGCGGATGATGCCGTCATCATCTCCGGCGACGCCGACTACTTACCCGCGGCAGAGACAATCAAGCGAATGTTCCCGCATATAAGCGTAAGGTTTGGGTTCCCGCGAGGCCGAACGAGCTCCGAGCTACTCAAGGCCGCACCCTTATCCTTCACTTTCACCACCGCTTCCTACGCCGCACACCCGCTCCCCGACGCTATCCGACTCCCAAGCGGAAAGTGGATTCATTGCCCTAGCGAATGGCGTAAAAAACTATCTTCGAGTTAAAGGCCAATTACACTCACGCTTTCTGTCTACGGTAGGGGCAAGGCTTCGCCTTGCCCTCCCCCTTAGGAGGGCGCGGTAAACCACACCCCTACCACTGAATGGCCGACGGACGTTTCGCCGTCGCGCCCCTACCCATAAAGACACCTAGGGCAGCACGCGGTGCTGACCTGCCTCATTTGCATCGTTGCAGGGTCTAAGCGAAGGGCACAGCATCGCAGGATGCTTCGCCTGCTAC
>DBCN01000084.1:91251-99294 GCA_002293065.1 Opitutia bacterium UBA957 | reverse complement strand
GCGTAGCCATCGGCGTAGCGGCCGGTGCCGGGAAGGTTCCGCGGTTCGCTGAAAGGGTGGAAGCTGTTCCCCATGTTCCATTGGTGCGTGGGCATCATGTAGGCGAACCACGCGTGGCCGCCGCGGTTGCCGTCGCCGCCGACCGACGCCGCCGGGATGCCGTAGGCGCGGGCCGCGGTCGTCCCGAAGTGGGATTGGTCCATGCAGATGCCGCCGACTTCATGGATTTCCTCCAAGGTTCCGCGCGTGAAGCTCTCGGCCAGCGGCTTGTAGGCTTTCTTGCCGGACGGCGCCTTTGGTGGCTTGGCGCCGGTCACGAAGTCCATGCGGTAGTTGATCATCGGGTAGGCTTCGCTCCAGTCGTTCCGCTGGTCGGCCGTCGCGAGTTTGAGTTTGCGCAGGTCGTTCTCCTTGAGCGCCCATTCCATTTCTTCGGTCGTGGCTTCGGCGCTGACCACCCAGACGAGTTCATAGGGCTCGAGTCGCTTGATGTCGGTCTCGAGGCGTTGGCGTTGCGCATTGTCCCTGAAATAGCGGTAGCGTTCGAGCGGGTTGACGGTGAAGGATTCGCCCTTGGGGTCGCGGGCCCGGCGGAAACCAAACTTCTTGTCGAAGACCAAGGCCACGGCGAGCTGCAGGTTGACGTACTTGCCTTTGAGTTCCTTCGCGTCATCGGCCACGAGCTTGGCCCAGAGCTTGATGGCTTCGCCCGCGTCATCCTCCGCCTTGATGTTGGCGAGGAACTTCTCCATCAGCGCGGAGTCGGCCATGAGTTCCTGCAGGAACGGCAAGGCGTCTTCCTGGGCGATGAAGGTGCGCAAGGTGGCGGGCGTGACGCGTTGGATGAAGGCATGCTGCGTCATGCCCAAGGCGAAGTAAGGGCTCTCCCAGAAACGGTCGAAGCGGCGGGCGCCATCATTTTTGGACGCCCCCATGAGCGCCGGGTAGAGGCCATACTTGACCCGATCGGAATGGCTTTCCCATTTGCCGTCGAAGGTGCGTGCTTTGGTGTCCTTGAGGAGGGTGGCGAGGCGTTGCGGGTCCCGGAGGTCGGGACCCGTGAAGGGATAAGGCTGCAGCGCGAGCGGCGGCAGGGGTTCTTCGACCACCTTGGGTGGCGTCGTGACGACAGGTCTGGTGGGCTCTTCGGCCGGTTTCGGTTGGGCGATGACCACGGGCGGGGTTGCAGGCTTGGTTTCGACGACTTCCTCCGGACGGAAGATTCCGGCCAGGTCGTCGATGAGTCCGCGCTCCGCCTTGGGCGGCAGCTTCGACTGCGTCACGGTGCGCTGATAAACCTGCCAGCCGAACCAGCCACCGACGACGAGGATGGGGAAAAGAATGCCGATGATCCAGAGGTCGGTATGGTTGCGCGGCTTCGGTGCGGAAACGCGCGGGCTCGATTTATGGGGGAGGCCGGACATGGTGCTGTCCCCAGCGTTGACCTGAAACTTGGGCGGGTCAAAGCGAACCTATGCCGAATGCGATGGGATACGCTGCAGGAGCCGTTATCGGGTCGTAAGCCACCCGGAGGCTGCGTGAATTCTTCAGGCTTTCTTCTTGGGGACCGGCTGCACTTTCCCTCGCTTCAAGGTCAGGGCCAGGGCTGGCGCCGTCGGGGAGCCTTTCTTGGCGGCTAGGGACTCGGGGTCGCCTTGATGGACGAGCTGACCGCCGGCCTGTCCGCCCTCTGGACCGATTTCCACCACCCAGTCGGCTTCCGCGATGACGTCGGGGTGGTGTTCGATGACGACGACCGTGTGGCCTTGGTCGACCAGGGCGTGCAGTAGTTCGATGAGGCGACGGCAATCGGATTGGTGCAGTCCGATGGTCGGTTCCTCCAGCAAGTAGAGGTTGGGACGGATTTGTCCGCGGGCGCGCTCGCGGAAGGTCGGTAGTCCCTTCGCGAGTTCGCTGACGAGCTTGAGGCGTTGGGCTTCGCCCCCCGACAGCGTCGGGCTGCTTTGGCCTAGCGTGAGGTAACCCAAGCCGGTCTTGGTCATCAGGCCGCAGAGGTCGCGGAGCTTGGCGTCGAAGGAAAAGAAATCCGCGCCTTCCTCGAAGGTCATCGTCAGCAGGTCCGCCGCCGATTTGCCGTTCCAGCGGATGGCCCGGGCGACGGCCCCGTAGCGCGTGCCCTGACATTCTTCGCATGGCACGTAGGTGTCCGGCAAGAAACTCATCTCGAGCTTGATGCGACCCGCGCCGGAACAGGCCTCACAGCGGCCGCCGGATGTGTTGAAGGAGAAGAAGCCGGCGCCGTGTCCGCGGATCGAGGCTTCGGGCAAGGCGGCCAAACGTTCGCGGATCAGGTCCCAGGCGCCGATGTACGTGGCGGGCGTCGAGCGCGGCGTCTTGCCGATGGGCTCTTGGTCGACGATCACAAGTTGGCGGAAGGACTTCAGCCCCGTCAGGTTATGGAAGGCCGGTTTGCCGCCATTGGCGACGACTTCCGTCGCTTCCTTGCCGTGGAGGCCATCCTTCTTCTTCGTGATCGCCAATTGGGCCGCCGGGGCGACCAAGTCGGTCATCAGCGTGCTCTTCCCGGCGCCCGAGACGCCGCAGACGACGGAGAGCCGGCCCGTCGGGAAGGCGACGTCGAAGTGCTTGAGGTTGCGCAGCGAGGCCTGCTTCACGCGGATCCACTCCGCCGGCGCATCCTTGCCCGCGATGGCCCGGCGTGTCCCGCGCAAGGGATGCGGAATCGCGGACTTCAGCGACTGGCCGGTGACGGAGGCGGGATTGGTTTCCAGGTCATGGGCCGTGCCTTCGGCGATGATTCGTCCGCCGTGGATGCCTGCGCCGGGCCCCAGGTCGATGATGCGGTCGGCCGCCCGCATGGTGTCTTCATCATGTTCGACGACGAGGACGGTGTTGCCGCGATCGCGGAGTCCGCGGAGCGACTCGATGAGGCGATCGTTGTCGCGCGGGTGCAGGCCGATGCTGGGCTCGTCGAGGACGTAGAGCGCGCCCGAAAGGGTGGAGCCCAACTGCGCCGCGAGCCGGATGCGTTGGGCTTCGCCGCCGGAGAGGGTGTCCGCCCCGCGGTCCAGGGCGAGGTAGCCTAGGCCCACGGAACTCAGGAACTTGAGGCGAGCGGCGATCTCGGGCAGGAGCGCGCCGACGACGGCTTTCTCGCGCGGCCCCAAGGTCAGACCACCCAAGTACTGCAGCGCTTCATCGGGCTGTAGGCGCAGGAGGTTCGGCAGCGAGAGCGACTTCCCGCCCTTGCCCTGTAGTTTGACCGAGCGCCCGATCGGACCCAGGCGTTCGCCGTGGCAGGTGGGGCAGACGGCTTCGCCGACGCGATCCGCCAAGGCATTCTCATTCAACGTCTCTTCTTCGTCGGCGGCGAAGGTCGTGACTTCGAGGCCGTGGCCGCGGCAGTCCGGACACCAGCCCCGGGGCGAATTCCAGGACAGGTGCTTCGGATCGACCTCGGGGTAGGATTCGCCGGTGGCCGGATCGCTGCGCGAGGTGGAGAGGAAGGCGACTTGTTGACCGCGTTCATCGATGAGGAGGCAGGCGCCTTTGCCGGCGAGGAGCGTCCCGCGCACCAGCGTACGCAGGGCTTTCTCGCCGCTCTCTTCGGTTTCGTCGGGATGCGCGATCGTGCCGTCGGCGCGCAACACCGCGAAGACCGCATCGACGTCGTGTTCGCGGTAACGGTCCAAGCCTTCGAAGCCGGCGACGGGCGTCAGCTTGCCGTCGCAGCGCATGAGGCGGAGGCCTTTGTTCTCGGCCCATTCGGCGAGCGGCCGGTGATGCCCTTTGCGCGAGCGAACGAGCGGCGCCGCCAAGAGCAACTTACCTTTCTTCAGGCCCTGCAGCCGTTTGGCGACCAGGCGCACGACGGCGTCCTCGGTCATCTCCTCCAGCGGTTCGCCCGTCACCGGGCTGTGGAGCACACCGGCCCGTGCGAACAGGACGCGCAGGTATTGGGCGACTTCCGTGACCGTCGCGACGGTGGATTTGGACGAACCCCGCGTGACGCGTTGTTCGATGGCCACGGTCGGCGGCAGGCCGGTGAGGGAGTCGATGTCCGGCTTGGGCAACTGCTCGACGAATTGGCGCGCGTAGGCGGAGACGCACTCCAGGAAGCGCCGTTGGCCTTCGGAGAAGAGGATATCGAACGCGAGGGAGGATTTGCCGGAGCCCGAGACGCCGGTCATCACCGTCAGTGAGCCGTGCGGAATCTCGAGCGAGACATCGCGGAGGTTGTGTTCACGGGCGCCCTGCAGCGAGATGCTGGTTGGCCGCGGTTTCGCGGTACGGGCCTCCGGCGTGGCGAAGGCGGCGTCTCCGGCGGCGAGGAAATCGCCCGTCGTCGTGCCGGCTTGCGACACTTGGGCGGGGGTGCCTTGGGCGACGAGGAGACCGCCGCCCGGGCCGGCTTCCGGGCCCATCTCCAAAAGCCAGTCGCACGCCTTGAGCACATCGAGGTGGTGCTCCACGACGATGAGCGAATGGCCCGCGTCGGCCAGGCGATGCAGCAGGCCGATCAGGCGAGCGACGTCTTCGCGGTGCAGGCCCGTGGTCGGTTCATCCAGCAGGAGCAACGCGCCGGGCTTGCGCGCATCCAGGCGACCTAGGTAGCGAACCAACTTGAGCCGTTGGGCTTCACCGCCGGAAAGCGTGGTCAAGGGTTGCCCGAGCGAGAGGTAGCCGAGGCCGACCTCTTCGAGGACCGCGAGCTGTTGGCTCGCCGGGGTCCGGCCACCGAGGAAGGCGCGCACTTCCGTGACGGACATGGCCAGCAAGTCACCGACCGACTTGCCGTCGAAATGGAAGGCCAGGACTTCGTCGCGGAAGCGTTTGCCGTTGCAGGAAGGGCAGGGCAGGGCGACGTCGGAGACGAACTGCATCTCGACGGTTTCCCAGCCCGCGCCACCGCAGCGCTCGCAGCGGCCTTCGCCGGCGTTGAAGGAAAAGTGCGAAGGCGAGAGGCCGGCGGCCTTGGCTTCCTCGGAGTTGCCGAGCAGGTTGCGGATCGCATCCCAAGCGCCCACGTACAGCGCGGGGTTCGAACGCGGGGTCCGCGTCACCGGTGATTGGTCCACCAGCGCGACTTCCTCGTGCTCGCGATCGAACTTGAGCTTCCCGTGTCCCTGGGCCGATTCGTCGCCCGACTCCGGGTCGCGGCGTCCGATGACTTGATGGAGCAGGGTGGATTTGCCTGAGCCGGAAACGCCACACAGGCCGACGAGCCGGCCGAGCGGGAGCGAACAGGCGAAGTCACGGAGGTTGTTCACCGTCGCACCTTCGATGCGCAGGCGCGGTGTGGTGTCGGTGACGGGACGTGGCGCGCGTGTCGTCGGTTGGCTGCGGCCGCTCAGCCAGGCGCCCGTGACGGAATCCTTGGCCTTCAAGATGCCCGTGGGTTTACCGGCGTAGACGAGGTGCCCGCCGGCGGCGCCTGGCCGTGGACCGATTTCGATGAGCCAATCGGCCGCGCGCATGACCGACTCGTCGTGCTCCACGACGACGACGGTGTTCCCTTGTTCGACGAGGCTGCGGAGGATGCCGACCATCCGCGAGAGGTCCCGCGCGTGCATGCCGACGCTGGGTTCATCGAGCACGAAGACCGTGTCGGCCAGACAGGCGCCGAGGCAGGAGGTCAGGTTGACGCGTTGGACTTCGCCACCGGACAGCGTGCGCGAGAGCCGATCGAGCGCGAGGTAGCCGAGCCCGACGGCCTCGAGGTAACCGAGCCGGGCGAGCATCGCTTCGAGCGCATGGTCCGCCGGGTGGCGGGAATCCTTGGGGGCGTAGGGTCGGAGGAGCGCGCGCAGCTCGGTGACCGGCAGCGCGTAAAGTTCCGGCAAGCGGCGGCCCTGCCAGCGCCACCAGAGCGACTCCTCGCGGAAACGTTGGCCGCGGCACTTGGGGCATTCCTCATAGGCGCGCCAGCGCGAGAGGAACACGCGTACGTGCATCTTGTAGGTGCTCGATTCGAGCCAGCGGAAGAAGCCCCGGATGCCATACCACTTCGATTCCCATTCGCCGGGTACGTAGGTGGGGTCGCCGTCTTCGAGGAAGCGGCGGTGGGCCGCCGTGAGCTTATTCCAAGGCACATCCATCGGGACGCCCTTCTTCTTGCACGCCTTCGCCAGGTCGCGTTGGCTTTCCCCGTAGACGTTACCTTGGAACGGCGCGACGGCGCCTTCGGCGAGCGTCAGCTTCGGGTCGGGGATGATTTTCTTCCAGTCGAGGCCGATGACGCGGCCGAAACCGCGACAGTCCGGGCAGGCCCCGATCGGGGAATTGAAGGAGAACAACGCCGGCGTGGCGGGGCGGAAGCGCCGGCCATCGATGGGCGATTCGAGGATTTCGCTGAAGCGGCCAATTTCGACGCCGGCGTCCGTCAGCAGGCGCATGCGGCCGCCGCCGAGCCGGAAGGCCACCAAGGCAGCCTCATGGAAGCGCGAGGCTTCCGCGGGCGAAATGGTCAGGCGATCTTGGATGATGAGGACTTCATCGGCGTCCTCGGCAATGGCTTCTTCGCCCAGCCGGATCCGTTGGCCGGACACGAAAGCCCGGGTGAAGCCGGCGCGCACAAACTCTTCGGCGATGGTTGGCCAAGTTAGCCCGGCTGGCTTCTGCACTGCAAAGGTCAGGACCACCGCTTGGCCGACGTGGGCCTGCAGGCAGGTTTCCCATGCCGCCGCCGGGCCTTGTGGGACGACCGGCTGCCCGCTGGCGGGATCAAGCAACTCGGCGCGGTGGGCAAACCAGACCTTAAACCAATCGCAAAGTTCGGTCATCGTCCCGACCGTCGAGCGCGAGGTGCGGACGGCATTGCCTTGCTTGATCGCGACGGACGGCCGGACGTTTTCGGCGGAGTCGAGCGCGGGCGCGGGGAGCAGTTCGAGGAACTGCCGGACGTAGGGACTGAAGGTCTCGACGTAGCGGCGCTGGCCTTCGGCGTGCAAGCTGTCGAAGACGAGCGAGGATTTGCCGGCTCCGCTGAGCCCCGTCACCACCACCAGCTTCCCGATGGGGATATCGATGTCGAACCCCTTCAGATTGTTTTGGCGGACTCCGCGGAGTCGAATGGCATCGGGTTGGGTGGCAGGCATCGGCGACCCATCAACGGATATGAAACCGCCTAATAGGCAAACCTCCTAGCGAGAGACCGTCGGCACCAGCCCAGCGGGGGTGACGATTGCGTGGAGGGCCTGATCGTGCGCTTCGACCGGGACCTCCGGATGGACTTGAAAATCGAAGCCGTAGCCCACGGTGAAGGCGGTCGCTTTGGCTTGGGTCAGAAGCCGGTCGTAGAAACCGGCGCCATAGCCGAGGCGATGACCGGCGGCGTCGAAGGCCAGCCCCGGAACCAGAAAAAGGTCGACCTCGGTCGCAGGGCGAATGGGGGCGCCGGGTGTTGGCTCCAAGATTCCGAGATGAGAAGCGGTCAAGGCGCTCAGGTCGGAGACCTCGTGAAGGCTCAAGGTGCCGTCTGGACGGCTCCGGGGCAGCAGGAGGACCCTGCCTTCGCCCAACGCCTGCTGGAGCAAGTTATGGGTGCCTAGCTCGTGCTTGAAGGAGGCGTAAAGGCAGACGATGCGGGCGCAGCGCCACTGCGGTAGGGACAATAGAACCTGGGCCGCTTGGGCGGCCGCTTGCGCGTGGGCGTCGGCGGAGACTTCCGCGCGTCGCGCCTTCATCTCCGCGCGGAGCTGGGCTTTGGCCGCACGCAAGTCCATGCCTTCAGAAAAGCCGGTTCAGCGTGAGAGTCAACAGGACCAGCGGCAGGTAGAGGATCGACGCCAGGAAGAACGGCTTGGCGACTTCCGCACGGCGTTGCGGCAGGGCGAAGTCGAGGCAGAGCTTGAAGAACCAAGCGCCCGCGACCAGCGAGATCCAAAGGTAGGGGCTCTTGAAGCCACCGAGCTGCCCGGTATAGCCGGCGTCGAAGAACGTCATCGCGATCAACCCTGCGACGAAGATCATCGGAATGATGAACGCCATGGCCCAGAGCGAGGCGGATCGGCCCGAGGGGTCATCGACCGTCGCGACCTTGAAGCCTCCCCGGACATAGTC
>DBCN01000084.1:36762-91125 GCA_002293065.1 Opitutia bacterium UBA957 | reverse complement strand
GGGGTCTTGGCCGATTTTGGCGGCCGAGCCGATGATCGGGGGAATCGCGCCGGGCAAGGAACCGACGAGCGTGCACCAGGAAGTCATCGACTTCAAGGGGGTGTAGAAAAGCAGGTAGCTGACGATGGTGGCCAAGGTCAGGAAGCCCGCGAGGGCATTGGCGCCGATCCAGACGAGCAGCACGCCGGCGATGGAGAGCGCTCCGCCAAAAAGCAGAACGATGCCCGGGTGGACGACCTTGGCGGGAATTGGCCGGTTCTTCGTCCGCTCCATGCGGGCATCGGCCTCGCTTTCCCACCACATGTTCAGCGCCCCGCAGCCGCCAGCGGCGAGCGCCGTGCCCACGGCGAGCGAGACCAGCACGCGCGCCTCGGTCAGCCCATGGGGATTACTGCAGAAATACCCCGCCAGTGCCGTCAGGACGGAAAGGAACGACAACCGGGGCTTGGTCAACTCCCAGAGGGCGGCAGGAAGAGATCCGGCGCGTTCGCTCATGCACTTGTCGTGGCGACTTTCCTCAACGGGTTAAAGGCAAATCGGAGCGCACCGCTCAGGCTTGGGCTTTCCCGGCTCGGTGGGCGAGGGCGGCATGGGCGCAGAGGGTCGAGAATAAGGCGGCGCCGACGACGAGGTGGATGGTGCGCACGTGCGGGTTGAGCGGCAAGCGGATGCTGAGGATGCCCAGCGAAATCTGGATGCCCAAGAGAATGGCCAAGGGAACCCAGCGGCTGGCGCGGCGTTCCCCGGTGGCGGCAAAGAAGATGACCGCCAGGCCGGCGACGAGCGCGCCCGCCCGGTGGAGAAAGTTCATCAACCAAGGTAGGCCGTCGCCCGCCGGCAGGAAGAGCTCGGTGAGGCTTCCGTTCGTCACCCAGGAGGTGAAGTGATTCTGCCGCATGACCGCCCCGAAGATGATGACCGTGAAGACCGCGCCGACCGCAAGCTTGGCGGCGAAACGTTCCCGCGTTGGC
Organism: Opitutia bacterium UBA957; assembly: GCA_002293065.1. GTDB lineage: Bacteria > Verrucomicrobiota > Verrucomicrobiia > Opitutales > UBA953 > UBA953. Next base: position 90,154 of record DBCN01000084.1, on the reverse strand, counting down.
GCCGGGTTGGCTCGGCGCCAGGTGAGCGTATGGCTGGCGGCGACGACCGCGAGCAGGGCGATGGTGAGCTGGGCATTGACCGCATGGCCGATGGCGAAACTGACGGCCTTCAGGTTGCCGTCACCACCGATGTTCAGTTGATCCAGGAGCACGCGCAGGCCACCGAGGCCGCCTTGGAGAATGACGAGGCCAGCCAAGGCATAAGCCGCCAGGCGGACCCCTCGGCGAGGTTCGCGGAGGTAATGCAGGGTGGCGATCGCGAGGCACAGCAGGCCGAGGCCGGTTGCGGCCAGACGGTGCGAATGTTCGGCGAACTTGTCGATTTCGGTCAGCCAGCCCGGAGGGTTGATCGAGCCGTTGGAGAGCGGCCAATCCAGGAAGGCCATGCCGGCGCGGATGCTCGTCGTGAACCCGCCCGCCTGCAGCACCAACACGGCCCAAGCCAACGTCGCGAAGCAGAGCCATTTCAGCCACGCATCCGGTTTCTCGGAAGCGGGGTCGGGGGAGGTCAAGCTGGCCGACGTTTGCATGGCTCCATCAGACTTGCGGACGCCGAAGGTGCAAATCCGTTTCGAGGATATTCCCGGTTTATGGGGCGGAGCGACTGGCCACTTGGCCAAAGGCGCGGATTTTGCCGACCAAGTTCGTCAGCCCATTCCGGCGATTCGGGGAGAGGTGTTGCGTGACGCCGACCTCGGCCAGGAAGTTGGCGTCGGTCGCGGCGACGTCTTGGGGGGAGCCCCCATCGTATAATTCGCAGACCAGGGCGGCGATGCCCTTGGTGATGAGCGAATCGGCGTCGCAACGGAAGCGGCAGACCCCGTTTTCCACCGTCGGCACGAGCCAAAGGTTGGACGTGCAGCCCTCGACGAGGAACGCGTCGAGTTTGAGCGCGGCATCCAAGCCCGGGGCGGTCTTCGCTCGGTCGATGATGTACTGGAAGCGCTCGTGATGGTCGCCGAACGGTTCGAGCTCGGCGATCAACTGGGCGCGCTTGGCGGCTAGGCTCATGCGACTTAGCGGCCGTTGAGCGCTTCTTGATCGAGGTCGGGGCGGGCCAACGGGGCGATGGCGCGATCGAGACGCTCGGCCTGTTCCTTGGTGAGCTTCGCTTCGCTCCGCAGCCAGGCCAGGGCCTCGTGCCAGATGAGCGGCGACGGGCGGCGCATCTTCAGGAGTTCCTCGAGTTCGTCGGCGACCGATTTGCGCGTGCCGTAGCTGTCGGTTTGGCCCGCGAGCAGGCGGGCGCCGATGTAGTCGGCGCGCAGTTGGGCGTAGCGCGGGAAGAGCTGCACGCCGGCTTCAAGGACGCGGACGGCCGCGTCGGTGGCGCGGATGCGTTTCAGGTGCTTGCCGACGGAGCGGTAGGCTTCGGGCCCGAGGTTCTTCGCCGTCAGGAACTCTTTGAGGTAACGGTCGCCGATGTTGCGGTCGCTCTTGGCGGCGACGTCGTCCTTCTTGGCGCGCGCATGGTAGGAGATGCCGAGCAGTGCGTTGACGATCGGCTGGTTGGAGGAGAAATAGCCTCGGTCCGCCGCGTTCACCTGCTGGTATTGCGCGATGACCTGTTCCGGCCGCTGTCCATTGAGCAGGGCTTCGAGGTGGAGCGCGGCGAAAGTCGAACGCTCGAACCCGCGGCTGGCGGATGCTTCCGCCAAGGTTGAAGTGAGGCCGTCATAGCCGCGTTCGGCCGCGAAATTCGCGAGTGCGATCATGGCGCCGGCGTTGCCGGCAAACCGCTCGGCGATGAGCTGCAGCTCTTTGTCGTACTCGTCTTTGAGGTTCAGGCGATCGAGCAACATGAGCCGCTGAATATGCGGGAAGGGCGCCTTCTCTTCGATGGCGATGCGTTCGTTGGTGACGGTCAAGGCGACCTTGGGCTTACCGAGTAAAATCTGGAACCGGGCCTGCTGCGCATAGAGTGCATCTTTGGCCGACCCATTGAACTGGGACGTCTTGGATTCCAGCAAGCCAACCGCTTCTTGGGTCTTGCCGCCGTCGAAGAGCGCTTTTGCCTTCAGGAGGAGGCCGCCAACGTTAGCATCTAAGTTATTGATGTTAATAAGGTTAACAGATTCTGCGTAGCGACCGACCCAGTAGAGTGAAGTCGCGGCCGAAAGGGCGATGGTCTGGCGCGTGGGCGGGGGTAGGTCTTTGCCTTTTTGCAGTAAAGTCAGACTTTGTTCGATGACTTCGGCATCGCGCTCGCGCAGCTGGAGCAACTGAAAATAGCGATCGAGGTAGTCCCGGCCGAGGGGGTCATTGACATTGAGGAACTCCAGTCCGTGCCGGAGGGTTTGGATTGCATCATCCGTTCGGTTGAAATTACTATGTAAAAGGTTGGCAAAGAACAACTTACCCTTTGCGTTGCCCGGACTGATTCGGACGGTGATTTGAGCCAGTTGATAGGCCTCGTCGATGCGGTTGGCCTGCTGCGCTTCTTGGGCTTGGCCCAGGAAATATTCCCCCACCTTAATGAGGTGCTCTTCACGGATAAAGGCCGCTTTATCAGGCTGATCCTCGATGCGGGAGAGGGCTAGGCGGACCCACTGGCGCAGGACGACGTCCTTGATCAGGTCGGACTTCACATAGGTTTGGCGGCTATAGCGGAGAATCTCCTCTTTCCCCTTCGTGATGGGTAAACCGGCCAGAATGATGAATTCGGCGTCGACCTCCTCCTTGCTGTTGATGGGCGCGGCGGGCTTATCCTTGCCAGCGGTTGCGGCTGGGGTGGCTTGGGGGGGGAGGGCAGGGGATTGGGCCCACCCCTGCAGGCAAAGGGCGCACAGGCTGAAGACGAGGAACGGGCGGGGGGGGGACATACGAGGACGGGCATCATGGGAAACCCTCCCTCAATTGTCTCGCCCAAAAACGGGGAGGGGGAGGGGCTGGCTGGCACCCGAGTAAAGAAATCTTAAAACCTACGCACTTTCCGCTTGCACGAGGTCCCCCGAACCCTATGCCCAAACCCTCTTTTCCCTATTTCCTTAGGTCCATGCCTACCATCAACCAGCTCGTCCGCAACCCACGCGTACAACCCAAGTCCAAGTCCAAGTCCCCGGCCTTGAACAACTCTCCCTTCCGCCGTGGCGTCTGCGTGCAGGTCATGATCCGCACGCCCAAGAAGCCGAATTCGGCTCAGCGTAAGGTCGCCAAGGTGCGCCTCACCAACGGACAGGAAGTCATTTCCTACATCCCTGACGAAGGTCACAAGCTCCAGGAGCACTCGGTCGTCCTCGTCCGTGGTGGCCGCGTGAAGGACCTTCCGGGCGTCCGTTACCACATCGTCCGTGGCCCGCTCGATTGCTCCGGCGTCGAAAAGCGTCGTCGCTCCCGTTCCAAGTACGGCGTCAAGCGCCCGAAGGAAAAGAAGGCCTAATCTCCGTCCCCAACTTTTAGCACACCCTCCTCATGTCTCGTCGTCGTAAAGCAGTTAAGCGCGTCCACCAGCCGGACGCCCGTTATGGTAGCCCCCTCGTCAGCCAGCTCATCAACATGGTGATGAAGTCGGGCAAGAAGTCCATCGCCCAAGGCATCGTCTACGGCGCGATCGAGAAGGTCTCCGAAAAACTCATGAAGGGCAATCCGGTCGAGCTCCTGCTCGGCGCCCTCGAAAACTGCCGTCCGAAGCTCGAGGTCAAGAGCCGTCGCGTCGGTGGTGCCACCTACCAGGTCCCGGTCGAAGTCAGCCACGAACGCCAGAACAGCATCGCGCTGCGCTGGGTCGTCCTCGCCGCCCAAGGCCGCAAGGGTTCCCCGATGGCCGAAGCCCTCGCCTCCGAGATCGTCGATGCCTACAACAACACGGGCAACGTCGTGAAGAAGCGCGAAGAAACGCACAAGATGGCGCAGGCCAATCGTGCCTTCGCTCACCTCCGCTGGTAATTCGCCCTCCTTTTCTTTTCCGCCTGATTCTTGGTTCCGACCATGGCTAAACTTTCCGAGCTCAACTCTCCGTCCCGCGCGTTCCCCCTGGAGCACACGCGCAACATCGGTATCGCTGCCCACATCGACGCCGGCAAGACGACCACCACGGAGCGCATCCTTTTCTACACGGGCGTCGTCCATAAGATGGGCGAAGTGCACGATGGTACCGCGACGACCGACTGGATGGAGCAGGAGCGCGAGCGCGGCATCACGATCACCGCGGCCGCTATTTCGGCCGGCTGGAAGACCAAGGAAGGTCACTTCGCCAACATCGACCACCGCATCAACATCATCGACACCCCTGGTCACGTGGACTTCACGGCCGAGGTGGAGCGCTCCTTGCGCGTCCTCGATGGTGCCGTCGCCGTTTTCTGCGCCGTCGCCGGCGTCCAGCCCCAGTCCGAAACGGTCTGGCGCCAGATGAACAAGTACGGCGTGCCGCGCGTCGCTTTCGTCAACAAGATGGACCGTACCGGTGCCGATTACTTCGGCGCCGTGGATGATATCCGCACCAAGCTCAAGGGCAACGCCCACCCCCTCTTCATCCCGATCGGCCAAGGCGAAGAGTTCAAGGGCATGATCGACCTGATCAAGAACGTCGCCTACATCTACGACGAGACCGACCCGAAGGGGATGAAGTACAACACGGTCGAAATTCCTGAAGGCCAGAAGAAGGAAGCCGCCGAATGGCGCACCAAGCTCATCGAAGGTCTCGCCGACTTCGACGACGTCCTCGCCGCCAAGTACCTCGACGGCCAAGAAGTGACCATCGACGAGATGCGCACCGGCATCCGTAAGGCCACCCTCTCCCTCAACTTCATCGGCGTCATCCCTGGTTCGGCTTTCAAGAACAAGGGTGTCCAGATGCTCCTCGACTGCGTCGTCGACTTCCTCCCTTCCCCCGTCGACATGCGCGCCCAGAAGGCGTTCACCGACGGTGGCGACACGGAAATCGCCATCGGTCCGGACGACAAGGCCAAGGTGACCGGCCTCTGCTTCAAGCTTTGGTCCGACCCGCACGTCGGCCAGCTCGTCTTCTACCGCGTGTACCGCGGCCAGCTCAAGAAGGGTGAAGCCCTTTATAATCCCCGCACCCGCAAGAACGAACGCGTTTCCCGCATCGTGCTGCTCCGCGCGATGGATCGCGAAGAAATCGACGTCGCCTACTCCGGTGACATCTGCGCCATCATCGGCCCGAAGGACATCGCCACCGGCGACACCCTGACCGCCGAAGACGACCTCATCCTCGAGAAGACCACCTTCGCCGAGCCGGTGATCTCGATGTCCATCGAGCCCAACTCCAAGGGTGACCAAGAGCGTCTTTCCATCGGCCTGCAGCGTCTCGCGCAGGAAGATCCGACCTTCCGCGTGACCTCCAACCCGGAGACCGGCCAGACCCTCATCTCCGGCATGGGCGAACTTCACCTCGAAATCATCGTCGACCGCCTCAAGCGCGAGTTCCGCGTCGAAGCGAAGTCCGGCAAGCCGCAGATTTCCTACCGCGAAACCATCACGGCCAAGGCCGAAGGCGTGGGTAAGTTCATCCGCCAGTCCGGTGGTAAGGGCCAGTACGGCCACGTTGAAATCAAGCTCGAGCCAAACCCTGGCTCCGCTCGCCTCCCCGGCGCGCTCGGCGAGGAAATCATCAACGAAATCGTGGGTGGCGTCATCCCCAAGGAATTCATCAAGCCGACCATCGAAGGCATCAAGGATGCCGCGAAGAACGGCACCATCGCCGGTTACCCGGTGATCGACTACAAGGTCAGCATCGTCTTCGGTTCTTTCCACGAAGTGGACTCGAACGAAATGGCGTTCAAGATGGCCGGCATCTTCGCGTTCAAGGACGCCATGAAGGATGCCAAGCCCCAGTTGCTCGAGCCGGTGATGAAGGTCGAAGTCGTGACCCCGGAAGAATACCAGGGCGACATCATGGGCGACTTGAACCGTCGTCGTGGCCAGATCCAAGGCATGGACACCAAGGGTGGCCTTTGCAACATCGAGGCCCGCGTTCCGCTCGCCGAAATGTTCGGTTACTCCACCGACGTCCGCTCCCTCTCCAAGGGCCGCGCCTCCTACTCCATGGAGCCCGCCACCTACGAGCGGGTTCCTGAACAGATCCTCAAGCAGGTCGTCGAGACTTCCTCGCGCGCCCCTGCCCGCACCTAACCCCCAAACTTCCTTCCCAAGATGGCCAGCAAAACCAAGATTCGCATCAAGCTCAAGGGCTTCGACTACCGCATGGTGGATCACTCCGCCAACGAGATCGTCGATACCGCCAAGCGCACCGGCGCCCGTGTTTCGGGTCCGATCCCTCTCCCGACCTCGATCGAGCGTCTCACCGTCAACCGTTCTCCGCACGTCGACAAGAAGTCGATGGACCAGTTCGAGATCCGCACGCACAAGCGTCTGATCGAGATCATCGAGCCGAACGCCCAGACGGTTGATGAGCTGCGTAAGCTCAACATGCCCTCGGGCGTGAATTTCAACATCATCGCCTAACCCTCACCTTCAACCTCAACCCCCAAAGCAGGCGCCAAGCGACCCTACGACAGGACCAAGATTCCGCAAGGACATCCAAAGCCTAACGCAGGTCATCACTGACCTAAAGATTCCGCAAGGAATCACCTGCCTCTTAGAAAATGAAGCACCAACTACTCGGTAAGAAAATCGGAATGACCCAGGTATACGACGGGGAAAATAACCTCGTCCCTGTTACGGTCGTCCAAGCTGGCCCGTGTCCCGTGACGCAGGTCAAGACCGTCCTGAGCGACGGTTACAACGCCGTCCAGATCGGCTTTGGCGAACAGAAGGAGAGCCGCCTCTCCGGTGGCGAACTCGGTCACCTCAAGAAGGCCGGCGTCACGCCGGTCAGCCACCTCCAGGAAATCCGCCTTTCGGCCGCTCCGGAAGTCAAGGTCGGCGACGTCTTCACCGTCGAGAAGTTCGCCGTCGGCCAGATGGTCGACGTCATCGGCACCGTCAAGGGCCGCGGCTTCCAAGGCGTCATGAAGCGCCACAACATGGATGGCCAGCCTGACTCCCACGGTCACATGATGCACCGCCGTATCGGCTCGATCGGCATGCGCCAGACCCCTGGTCACGTCTTCAAGGGCAAGCGTATGCCGGGCCACATGGGCTCCGTCCAGCGCACCGTCCAAAACCTTCGCGTCGTGCAGGTGCTCGCCGAGAAGAACCTCCTCCTCATCAAGGGCAGCTTCCCCGGCGCCAACGGCGAGCTTGTGCTCGTCCGTCCTGCCAAGAAGTCCAAGTAACCCCTAACGTACGTACGCAGCCATGAAGCTCAAAGTTTATAAGACCGACGGTTCCTCCTTCACCGAGAAGGAATTCGATATCCCTTCCTTCGAAGGCGACAAGGGTGTCGCTCTCCTGAAGCAGGTCATCGTTTCCTACCAGGCCAACAAGCGCCAGGGCACTTCCAAGACCAAGGACTACGGCGAAGTCGCCGGTTCCGGTAAGAAGATGCTCCCCCAGAAGGGCTCCGGCGGTTCCCGCCACGGCGACAAGCGCGCCCCGCAGCTCTACAAGGGTGGTATCGTCTTCGGTCCACGCCCGCGCGATTGGTCCAAGACCATCACCGTGCAGGCCAAGAAGATCGCTCTCCAGCGTGCCCTCTTCGACCTCGCCAACGATGGCGGCCTCGCCGTCATCGAGCGCTTCGAAGTCGCCAAGCCGAAGACCGCCCTCTTCGTCAAGGTGCTCAAGAACGTCAGCCCGGAAGGCAAGCGCCTCCTGGTCGTCGACAGCACCTGGAGCGAGCCGGTGCTCCGCGCCAGCCGCAACATCAGCCGCGCGCTGTTCTCCAATTCCTCCAACCTCAATGCCCTCGACCTCGTCAAGACCCCCCGCGTCCTGATCACCCTCGAAGGTCTCACCAAGGTGCTCGAGCGCACCAAGAACTAATCGAACAATGAAGCCCGCTTCCGAAATCATCAGCCGCCCGATCCTCACGGAAAAGGCCTCCGGCTTGGCTGAAGCCAACAAGTACGTCTTCGAGATCCTGCCCGGTTGCGACCGTGCCCAGGTGAAGACCGCCATCGAGGCCGCCTTCAAGGTGTCCGTCCTCAAGGTCAACATCCTCATCCGCAAGGGTAAGATGCGCCGCAGCCGCCTCAGCGGTGGCTCGGTCTACCAAGAGACCCGCTCGCGTCGCGCCATCGTCACCCTGAAGAAGGGCGACGTCATCTCCCTCGCCTAATTTTCGGAGCAGACCCAGCCATGTCCATCGTCACCCATCGTCCTATCACCCCCGGCACGCGCTTCCTCGTTCGCGTGAAGACCGAGGGCCTGCACCCTGGTCGCCCCGAGCGCTCCCTCACGGAGAGCAATCACCGCGCCATGGGCCGTAATTGCTACGGCCGCATCACTTCCCGCCGTCGTGGCGGAGGCCATAAGAAGCTCTATCGCACCATCGACTTCCGTCGTGACCGCTTGGACGCTCCGGCCACCGTGCTCCGCATCGAGTACGATCCGAACCGCACCGCGCACTTGGCGTTGATCGAGTACGCCGACAAGACCCACTCCTACATTCTCGCCCCGGATGGCCTGAAGGTCGGTGACGTCATCGTCAGCACCACCAAGGCGCAGGAACGTCTGACCCCTGGTCTTTCGCTGCCGCTCCGTCTGATCGCTCCGGCGACCTTCATCCATTGCATCGAGCTCGAGCCCGGCAAGGGCGCCCAGGTCGCCCGTTCGGCCGGCGGTTTCGCCCAGCTCCTCGGCATCGAAGCCGATCGCGCCATCCTCCGCATGCCTTCCGGCGAACAGCGTTACATCAACGCCGATTGTCGCGCCACCGTCGGTATCGTCGGCAACGTCGATCACCACAACGCCAGCCTCGGTAAGGCCGGTCGTAGCCGCTGGAAGGGCATTCGCCCTCGTCAGCGTGGTATGTCCATGAACCCTGTCGATCACCCGAACGGTGGTGGCGGCGGCAAGAAAAAGGGTGGTGGCGGTCGCCAGCACCTCAAGTCCCCTTGGGGTCAGCTCGCGAAGGGTTTCCCGACGCGCACCAAGGCCAAGGCTTCGAACAACCAGATCATCCTGCGCCGCAACGGCCGCAAGACGAAGAAGGTCTAACCCTTAAACGTTACCCAAGCACATGGCACGCTCTCGCAAAAAAGGTTTCTTCGTCGATCCGCACATCCTCGACAAGGTTCTGGTGGCCCAGAAGGCCAACAGCCGCAAGCCGATCAAGACCTGGTCCCGTCGTTCGACGGTCACCCCGGAATTCATCGGCCTCAACTTGGAAGTCCACAACGGCAAGGCCTTCGTTCCCGTCTATGTGACGGAAAACATGGTCGGCCACAAGCTGGGTGAGTTCGCTCCGACGCGCACCTTCCGCCAGCACACCCAGCCTTCTCGCAAGGAAGCCCAGTAATCCTGTTCATGCGCTTCGCCCTCTCCATGTCGGTCCTGCTCGCTTCCGCTGCCGCGGTTTGCGCGGGCAGCCGTACGTTGGGGTCGGCCGAGTCGAATGGTCAGGCCAATGTCGTCGAAGTGGTCGTCGGTCGCAGCGCGGACCTCTTGGTCCTCGCCAGCGGTTACGACGCAGGTCTCCGTCCGGGTACCGTTTGTACGGTCTACCGGGCGGGCCAAGCCTTCGGTTCGATTGTCGTCGCGGATGCTTCCGAGCACCGCGCCGTGGCCTTGATTCTTTCGCTCGACGGCGGCGCCCGCATCAACCCGGGCGACACCGTTATTCTCCGCGCTAATCCCCGCATCTAACCACAACCCCCTTTTATAACCGTCATGGAAGTCCACGCTCTCACCCGTTTTGCCCGCATGTCGCCCCAGAAGGTGCGCGAAGTCGCCCGCCAGATCCAGGGTCTCCCTGCCGAAGAAGCCGTCCAGCTTCTCCGCTTCATCCCCCGCAAGTCGGCTCGCCTCCTGTCCAAGACCTTGGCCAGCGCGATCGCCAATGCGGAGAACAACCACCAGCTCTCCAGCGCCGACCTCGTCGTCGTCTCCGCCACGGTCAACCAGGGTCCGGTGCTCAAGCGCTCGATGCCTGCCGCCCGCGGCTCGGCCCACCCGATCCACAAGTCCATGAGCCACATCCGCATCGCGTTGGGCTCGGCCACCAAGTAACCCCCTTACAAACCACACAATGGGACAGAAAGTAAATCCGATCGGCTTCCGTCTAGCCGTCCGCCGCAACTGGGAATCTCGCTGGTTCGCGACGACGCGCGATGGCGCCTTCGCTCGCAACATCCTCGAGGACTACCGCATCCGCGAGTTCCTCAAGGAAAAGCTCCGCCAGGCAGCCGTTCCCCGCATCTTCATCGAACGCGCCGGCCCCAAGGTCCGCGTCCGCATCTGGACCGCCCGCCCGGGCGTCGTCATCGGCCGCAAGGGCGATGAACTCAAGAAGCTCCGCGAAGAGATCGCGGTCGTCGCCGGCAAGGCGAAGGCCGAGGATGTCATCCTCGAAGTCAACGAAGTGAAGCGCCCCGATCTCGTGGCCCAGCTCGTCGCCGAGAACGTCGCGCTCCAGCTCGAGCGCCGCATCTCCTTCCGTCGCGCCATGAAGAAGGCCATCCAGTCCACGATGCAGAACGGTGCCGATGGCATCCGTCTCCGCCTCGGCGGTCGCCTCGGTGGCGCTGAAATCGCCCGTGTCGAGTCCGCTCGCGTCGGTCGCGTCCCTCTCCACACCCTTCGCGAGAACATCGACTACGGTTTCGCCGAAGCGCGTACCCTTTACGGCAAACTCGGCATCAAGTGCTGGATTTGCTCCAAGGACTCCGAGTTCTAAACCGCCCGCGTAACCCTCGAAACTAAGACCTGCTTCCATGGCCAATCTTCAACCCGCCCGCACCAAGTGGCGCAAACACCGCAAAGGTAAGATCCGCGGTAATGCCACGACCTGCAACACCCTCGCTTTTGGCGATTTCGGCATCCAGTCCTTGGACCGTGCCCGTATTCCCGCCAACCAGATCGAGGCTGCCCGTATCGCCATCTCCCGCGCTTTGAAGCGTAAGGGCAAGATGTGGATGCGCGTTTTCCCCCACACCCCGGTGACCAAGAAGCCGGCCGAAGTCCGAATGGGCTCCGGTAAGGGTAGCGTCGAGTACTATGTGGCCGTGATTAAGCCCGGAACCATGCTTTTCGAGGTGGGTGGCGTGACCATCACGGTCGCCCGTGAGGCCATGCGCCTCGCCGACACCAAGCTGCAGGTCCGTTGCCGCTTCTTGGCGCGCGAAGAACTCGAAAAGTATTGATGCCTAAGGCCTTCCTCACCCATAACTGACCTCTTTTCCCGATGCGTACCTACCAAAAAGGCAAGCCTTCCGCCGCCTCCGCCCTGCGTCCCCTGGCCGCCGCTGAGCTCCAGAAGCGCGTGCGCGAAGCCCGCGAGGAACTCCTCCAGCTCCGCCTTCGCAAGGCGACCGGCGCTGTCGAAAACTCTGCCCGTTTCCGCTTCCTCCGCGCCGACATCGCCCGATGCCTGACGGTGCTGAAGGCCCAGGCCACCGCCGCCAAGTAACCCTTAAACCATTATTCCGATGTCCGAGACCCGCTCCAACCGCAAGACCCTCATCGGCTTCGTCGCCACCCGTTCGGGCGACAAGTCCGTGAAGGTTAATTTCCAATACACCGTCCTGCACCCCGTTTACGGCAAGGAAGTGAAGCGCCGCACCGTGCTGCACGCCCATGACGAAAAGAACGAGTGCAAGGTGGGCGACAAGGTCGAAATCATGGAGACCCGCCCCCTCTCTAAGCTCAAGCGCTGGCGCGTAATCCGCGTCGTCGAAGCCGCAAAGATCGCTGCCCAGCCGATCGAAGGCTAACCCCCAACTCCCTACTTTTATGCTTCAGATGCTTTCCCGACTCGACGTCGCCGATAATACCGGCGCCCGTCAGGTCCAGATGATCCGCCGCCTCGGCCAGATCACCGACACCGCCGGCATCGGCGACGTCATCATTTGCTCCGTCAAGGACTCCACCCCTGATGCCCAGTGCAAGAAGGGTAGCGTCGTCCGCGCCGTGATCGTCCGCACCGTGGCTCCCATCCGTCGTAACGACGGCAGCTACCTGCGCTTCGACTCCAACGCGGTCGTCATCCTCGACGACAACGGCAACCCGAAGGGTACCCGCATCTTCGGGCCCGTCGCCCGCGAACTCCGCGGCAAGAACTTCATGAAGATCATTTCCCTCGCTCCCGAGGTCCTCTAATCCGCCATGTCCAAGACTGATATCAAGAAAGGCGACGAAGTCGTCGTCATCGCCGGTGCCGACAAGGGCAAGCGCGGTGAAATCCTCACCTACGACCGTGCCGCTGAACGCGTCACCATCAAGGGTCTCAACCTCGTGAAGCGCCACCTGAAGCGCACGCAGGAAGGCACGGGCGGCATCACCGAGAAGGAAGCTCCGATCCATCGCTCCAACGTGATGCTCGGCTCCCTCTGGGACGCTCGCCGCGCCAAGAAGCCCGCCAAGAAGGCTGCCAAGTAACCCCGACGAAACCACCCGAGATTTACACGAAGATGTCTACCAAGCCCTACCTTAAGAAGGCCTACCTCGAGAAGGTCGTCCCCGAGCTCATCAAGGCCCGCGGTTACAAGAATATCCACCAGGTCCCCAACCTCACCAAGATCGTCCTGAATTCGGCTTTCAAGGCTGAAGCCGACAAGGCCCACATGGCCGAAGTCGTGAAGGAGATCACCAAGTTGTCCGGCCAGAAGCCGGTCATCACCTACGCTTCCAAGAGCGTCGCCAGCTTCAAGGTCCGCCAAGGCATGCCCCTCGGTTGCATGGTCACCCTCCGTGGTGCCCGCATGTGGGAATTCCTCCTCCGCCTCACCGCGGTGGCTCTCCCGATGATCCGCGACTTCCGCGGCGTCGGTAACCGTCTCGACGGCCGGGGCAACTACTCCCTCGGCATCGTCGACCACACCATCTTCCCGGAAACCCAGGCCGACGGTTCGCAGCGCGCGAACATCGGCATGGATGTCGTCATCGTGACGACCGCCAAGACCGACGACGAAGGTCGCGAGCTCCTCCGCATGCTCGGCATGCCGTTCCGCCGTTCGTCCGCCGCCACCGAAGCCGCCGCCACCGCGAAGGCCTAACCCCCAGCTTACAACACCAGTATGGCCAAGAAGTCCGTCATCCAGCGCGCCCTCAAGCGCGACCGTCTCGTCGCCAAGCACGCCGCCAAGCGCGCTGAGCTCAAGGCGATCCTCCTCAGCCCGAAGACCACCGAGGAAGAGTTCTACGCCGCCCAGCGTAAGCTCACCGAGCTGCCTCGCAACTCGTCCAAGGTTCGTCACAAGAACCGCTGTTCCATCTCGGGTCGTCCGCGTGCGTTCATCCGCAAGTTCGGCCTTTCCCGCATCACCTTCCGCGAACTCGCCCTTGGTGGCCAGATTCCCGGTGTCACCAAGGCATCCTGGTAACCTCCGACCGCAACGACTATGTCCGCTTCTAACGATACCATCGGAGATTTCCTGACCTCCATCCGCAACGCATCGAAGGCCGAGAGGGCCACGATTGTCGTCCAGTGGTCGCGCCTCCGCGAAGGCGTGGCCCGCATCCTCACGGAGGCCGGCTACGTCGCCAGCTTCCGCAAGGCTGAGCGTGATGAAAAGCCCGTCCTCGAACTCACCCTCAAGTACGTCTCCGGCGTACCTGCCATCACCAGCATCGAGCGTGTCTCGACCCCTGGTCGCCGCGTCTACGCCGGCTACACCACCGTGCCCAAGGTGATCGGTGGCATGGGCGTCTCCATCCTCACCACTTCCCGTGGCGTCATGACCGATGCCGAGGCCCGTCGCCAGAAGGTCGGCGGCGAACTCCTCGCCAAGGTCTGGTAACCCAACCCCCTAACAAAAAAGTCATGAGCCGCATCGGCAAACAACCCGTCACCATCCCCGCTTCCGTCAAGGTCGCGGTGAATGGCCAGACCATCTCCATCGAAGGCCCGAAGGGTAAGCTTTCGCACACGTTCCCTGCCCAGATTGGCGTCACCGTCGACAAGTCCGTCGTCCAGGTGGCCGATCTTTCCGAGAAGAAGGACGCCGGTCCCGTCTTCGGCACCACTCGCGCCATCATCCGCAACATGGTGGAAGGCGTCGAGAAGGGCTACAGCAAGACCCTCCTCATCGAAGGCGTCGGCTTCAAGGCCGCCCTCAAGGGCAACGTCCTCGACCTCGCGCTCGGTTACTCCCACCCGATCCGTTACACGGTGCCGGCGGGCGTGACGATCGTCGTCACCGACGGCACGAAGCTCCTCATCTCGGGTGCCGATCGCCACATGGTTGGCCAGGCCGCCGCCTCCATCAAACTCTACAAGCCGGTCGAGCCTTATAAGGGCAAGGGTGTTCGCGTCGAAGGCGAATACGTCCGCCGCAAGGAAGGCAAGAAGACCGCCTAACCCGCACTCCACTTACCTTCATGAACATTTCCAAGAAGAACCTGCTCGTGCAGAAGCGCCGCTGGCGCATCCGCAAGACGGTGCAAGGCACCGCCGCCCGTCCGCGTCTCGCGCTCAAGCTGACCCATCTCCACCTCTACGCCCAGGCGATCGACGACGATCGTGGCGTGACCCTCGTGGCCACCTCCACCACCTCGAAGGATCTCCGCGGCCAGAAGCTGCGTCCGACCGTCAAGGGTGCCACCGCTTTCGGTGCCGCCTTCGGCGCCAAGGCCAAGGCCGCCGGTCTCACCACCGTGGTCTTCGACCGTGCCGGTCGCCGCTACCATGGCGCCGTCAAGGCGTTCGCCGATGCCGCCCGCGCCGCCGGTCTCCTCTTCTAATAAAATTCCATGAGCGAAGAAACCAAGAATGCCGCGGCCCCGGCCGCCCCTGCTGGTAATGCCGGTCCTGGCCCTGGCGGCGACCGCCGTGGTCCTGGCGGCAACAACAACCGTCGTGGTCCTGGTGGCCCCGGTGGCCCCCGCGGCCCGCGTCGCGACAATCGCAACGACGCTCCTGCTTCCGAATACAACGACAAGGTCGTGCACATCAACCGTTGCTCGAAGGTCGTCAAAGGTGGCCGTCGCTTCAACTTCGCCGCGCTCGTCGTGGCGGGTGACGGCAAAGGTCGCGTCGGCGTCGGTTACGGCAAGGCGAAGGAAGTGCCTGATGCGATCCGCAAGGGTACCGACCGCGCGCACCGCGCCCTCGTCCACGTCAACCTCCGCAACAACACCATTCCGCACGAAGTCATCGGCCGCGCCGATGGTGGCGTCGTCATGCTCCGTCCGGCCTCCCCGGGTACCGGCCTCATCGCCGGCGGTGGCGTCCGCGCCGTCCTCGAAGTGGTCGGCCTGAAGGATGTCCTCTCGAAGTCCATGGGTTCCAACAACCCGCAGGCGATCGTGAAGGCGACCCTCGATGGTCTCGCCCAGCTCCGCACTCTCGAACAAATCAAGTCCCTCCGCGCTTAAGCGGACCTCCCCACTATGAAGCTCCATTCTTTGCCCGCCATCAAGGGCTCCACTCACCGTCACAAGATCCTCGGCCGCGGTCGCGGCACGGGTCACGGCAAGACTTCCGGTCGTGGTCACAAGGGTATGAAGGCCCGTTCCGGTGGCGGTCACCGCCCCGGTTTCGAAGGCGGTCAGATGCCTCTCTACCGTCGCCTGCCTAAGCGCGGTTTCAACAACGTGAACCGTATCGATTACGCCGTGGTCAACCTCCGCGACATCGAAGCGCTCGAAGGCTCGAGCCTCGGCCTCGCCGAGTTCAAGGCCCAGGGCGTGCTCCGCTCCAACGCCCCTCTCCTGAAGGTGCTTGGCACGGGCGAAATCACCCGCGCCGTCACCGTTTCGGCCCATCGTTTCTCCGAAGCCGCCAAGCAGAAGATCGTCGCCGCCGGCGGCAAGGTCATCGAGCTCGCGGTCAAGGCGGCGAAGGCTGAGTAATCTTCGGAAAGACACCTTCCGCGATGTTTTCGGCTTTTGCCAATTGCTGGAGGATTCCTGAACTCCGGGCCCGTCTCCTGGCGACGGTCGCCTTGGTGTTCGTGGCGCGCATCGGCGCGAACATTCCGCTGCCGGGCATCGACCCGAAGGACATCATGGAATATTACGCCACGATGTCCGATAAGGCGTCGGGTGGGGTCGTGGCCATGTACAACATGTTCACGGGGGGTGCCCTCCTCAAGGGCGCGATCTTCTCGTTGGGCATCATGCCTTACATCAGCGCCTCGATCATCATGCAGCTGATGTCGGCGGTGGTGCCGTCGATCGCCCGTCTCCAGCAGGAGGGTGAAGTCGGCCGCCAAAAGGTCGCCCAGTACTCCCGCTACCTGACCATCATCATCGCGGTCGTCCAATCGGCCCTGTTGTTGGGGGCCTTCTGCAATCCGGGTAAAGTTGGCCAGGCGCTTGGTTTGGGCAGCTTCGCCGGACAGATCGTGGTCATGGAGAACAAGACGCTCTTCGTCTGTCTCGGCGTGACGATTTTGACGGCTGGTTCGATCGTGATGCTTTGGTTGGGTGAACAAATCACCCAACGCGGGATCGGCAACGGCACATCCATCCTCATCACCATCGGCATCTTGGCTGACATCCCCGGTGCCATCACCAGTTTCGTCGACTTGGCTTTCGGCGGTAAGATCGGCGCTGTCGCGACCAACTCCCATGGTTGGGAAAAGGCCGCGGGCATGATCGTCCTCTTCGTCCTCGTCACCGCGGCGATGGTGGCCATCAACCAAGCCGTCCGGAAAATCCCCATCCAGTATGCCCAGCGCATGGTCGGGAAGAAGATGTACGGGGCGCAGACCAATTACCTCCCGCTTAAGGTCAACTACGCGGGCGTCATGCCGGTCATCTTCGCCGGGGCGATCCTGAGCTTCCCGCCGATGCTGCTCAATCCTTTGAGCACGCTTTCGCCGACGTTGGAGTTCCTTCGCAGCTGGGCTGACCTCTTCCAGAGCCAAGGTTGGTTCTACTATACCACGTACGCCGTCCTCATCTTCGGTTTCAGCTACTTCTGGATTTCCATCATGTTCCGTCCCGTGCAGATCGCGGACGACCTCAAGAAGAACAACGGCTACATCCTCGGCGTGCGCCCCGGTGAACACACGGCGGCCTTCCTGGATTTCGTGATGACCCGCCTGACGGTCGCCGGTTCGCTCTTCCTGCTGATCATCGCGCTGATGCCTGACTTGTTCATGCTGCAGCTGAGCTTCCCGGCACGTCTCGCCACCTTCCTTGGTGGCACGGGTGGCCTCATCACCGTCGGCGTCATGCTCGACACGATGCGCCAGATCGAGACTTACCTCCTGCAGCGCAACTACGAAGGTTTCCTGAAGAAGGGCCGCATCGGCAGCATGCCGGTCCCGGCTCCCGCCCAGCGTCCGGCTGATTCCGCCGCCGCCCTCGGTTCGATGGAGAAGACCTGCCTGGTCCTCTTCATCCTCGGGGTGGCCGCTTGGATCGCCAACCACTGGGGTTCGTTCGCTAAGTAAGCTTTCTTCCGGATGATCGATCTCAAGTCGGAGGAGGAAGTAAACCGGATGCGTGCTGCTTGCGCGGCCGCCGCCCGGGTGCTCCAAGATCTCTCGTCCTTGGTCGTGCCGGGGATTTCCACCGCTGGCCTCGACGCCGCCGCCCGCGGCCTCATGACCCGCCATGGGTGCGAGAGTGCTTGTCACGGCTATGTCGTTGGTCGCCTGACCTACCCCGGCTATGTCTGCATTTCCGTGAACGATGAAATCGTCCACGGCATCGGGGCCCCCGATCGGATCATCCGGGATGGCGACCTCGTTTCCCTGGATGTGGTCGTCCGCCGCGACGGCTTCATCGGCGATAACGCCCGCACCTTGATCGTGGGGAAGGCTCCCGCCGAAGCCCAAGCCCTCTGCCGGGATACCGAAAATGCCCTCCATGCCGGCATTGCCGCCGTAAAGCCCGGTAACAGGGTAGGGGATATTTCCGCGGCCATCCAGGCAGCCTTGACCCCCCAGGGGTATGGCATCGTCCGTGACTTTGTTGGCCACGGCGTCGGGCGCAAGATGCACGAAGAGCCCCAAATCCCCAATTTTGGTAAGGCGGGTACTGGCCCTAAACTATTGCCTGGCATGGCTTTAGCCATCGAGCCGATGGTTAATCTCGGTACCCATAAGATCATCATGGCCGCTGACGGTTGGACCGCCCGGACCGCGGACGGCAAGGCTTCCGCCCATTTCGAGCACACCGTTTTAGTGACCGAAAAAGGGGCCGAAATCCTGACCCTACCATAAACTATATTTTTTGCTTCCAAATCCACACAGAACCTTCAAGTTCCGACCTCTTTCCCACCTTCCAAACAGCACGGACACCATGCCACGAATCCTCGGCGTAGACATTCCCAACAACAAGAAAGTAGAGTACTCGCTCCGCTACATCTATGGCATCGGCCCCCGCCGCGCCACGGAGATCTGCGACGCCCTCGGCTTCGACCCCGCCATGCGCGCGTCGAATCTGTCGGAAGAGCAGCTCAACAAGATCGTCGAGTACATCGTCCGCATGGGCTATAAGTGCGAGGGTGACCTCCGCCGCGACATCGCCCAGAACTTGAAGCGCCTCCAGGCCATCAAGTGCTACCGCGGTCTCCGCCACTTCCGTGGCCTCCCGGTCCGTGGTCAGCGTACCCGCACCAACGCCCGTACCCGCAAGGGCAAGCGTAAGACCGTCGGCGTCGCCGCGGCTCCTGCCAAGTAATCATTTAACCCATACACATATTTTCCGATGAGCGAAGAAGCCCCCAAGACCCCCAAGGCACGCAAGCCCAAGGCCACCGCGCCTGACGCCGCTGCCGCTGCCGCCGCCCCGGCGCCGGACGTGACCGCCGCCGCTGCCCCCGAGGCCGCGCCCGAGCGCAAGGAGATCACCGCCAAGGAACTCCTTGGTGAAGAAATCGGCGAGATCAAGGTGCGTCGCGCCAAGGGCTCGAAGAACATCACCGTCGGCGTCGTCCACGTCCTTGCGACCTTCAACAACACGAAGGTCACCATCACCGACGCCAACGGCAACGTGATCTCGTGGGGCAGCGCTGGTCGTCACCAGTTCCGCGGTTCCCGCAAGTCCACCGCCTACGCCGCGCAGGTCGTCTGCCAGGAAGCCGCCAAGCTCGCCATGGCCCACGGCCTCAAGGATGTTTCCGTCCGCGTCAAGGGTCCGGGCATGGGCCGCGACAGCGCCATCCGTGCGTTGCAGCTCCTCGGTCTCAACGTGACCTCGATCGTCGACACCACGCCGATCCCCCACAACGGCTGCCGCCCGCCCAAGCGTCGCCGCGTCTAAGTCTTTCCGCTTTCCGCATCACCGTCCGGTTATGGCAACCCGGGCGGGTCCTTCCCTCCGCCACCTCTACTAATAAAAACCTACTATGTCTCGTTACACCGGTCCCACCACGAAGCTCAACCGTCGCTTCGGTCAGAACATTTTCCCTACCTCCAAGGGTGAAGAGCGCCGTCCCTACCCCCCGGGTATCCACGGCAAGACGACCCGCCGCAAGGTCTCCGAATACGGCGTCGGCCTCAATGAGAAGCAGAAGCTTCGCATGATGTACGGCATGACCGAAAAGCAGTTCCGCCTTTCCTTCGAGCGCGCCAAGCGCCAGGGCGGCGTCGCCGGCGACAACTTCCTCCGTATCCTCGAGACCCGCCTCGACAACGTCGTCTTCCGCCTCGGTTTCGCCAACTCCCGTTCCGCCGCCCGCCAGCTCGTCTCCCACGGTCACGTCCGCATCGACGGCCATAAGGTCGACGTCGCCAGCTTCACCGTGGCCCCCGGGCACGAAATCGAGATCCGCGACCGCACCTCCTCCAAGCAGCTCGCCACCCGCGCCATCGAAGAAGGCCAAGGTCGCGCCGCTCCGGCTTGGCTCGTCACCTTGCCCGACCAGCTCAAGGGCCAGATGGTTCGTGAACCCGCGAAGGAAGAACTCCCGCGCGACATCAACGTCCAGATCATCGTCGAATTCTACAGCCGCTAACCCTCAGCCCATCCTCACGGAACCAACGCCATGTCTAAGCGACTCGGAAAATTCGAACTCCCCAAGGGCCTCAAGAAAGAGGAAGCATCCGCTTCCGGCACTTTCGCCCGTTACACCGCCGAGCCTTTTGAGACGGGCTTCGGCCACACGATCGGCAACTCGCTGCGTCGCGTGCTCCTGAGCTCCATCGAAGGCGCCGCCATCTCGGCCGTCACCATCGAAGGCGTCCAGCATGAGTTCCAGCCCATCGAAGGCGTCGTCGAAGACGTCACCGAGATCGTGCTCAACCTGAAGAAGGTCCGCATCCGTACGGAAGCGAACAAGCGCGAGGCCTTCAAGGGTACGATCGACGTCAACAAGACCGGCGTCATCAAGGCTTCCGACATCAAGTTCGAAACCAAAGGGGCCACGGTCTCCCTGGTTAATCCGGACACCGTCATCTGCACGCTCGATCGCAAGCGCCGCTTCTTCGCCGAAGTGGAAGTGAGCGTGGGCCGCAGCTGGGCTTCCGCCGAGGAAAACAAGAAGGCCGAGCAGGCCATCGGCTCCATCCCGGTCGACTCCCTTTTCTCGCCGGTCACCGTCGTCAAGTACGCGGTCGAAAGCACCCGCGTCGGCCAGATGACCGACTACGACAAGCTCGTGCTCGAAATCTCCACCGACGGTCGCATCACCCCGGACGAAGCCCTCAAGGAAGCGTCCGCCATCCTGCGCCATCACCTCGCCGTCTTCGATACCGTTTCGGCCGAGCCGGTCGAATTCGAATCCGGCAAGTCCGAGGTGACCGAAGAGGTCAATCGCCTCCGCAAGCTCCTCAACATGTCGGTCAACGAAATCGAGCTCTCGGTTCGTGCCGCCAACTGCCTCAACAACGCCAACATCACCACGGTCGGCGAGCTGGCGATGAAGACCGAGCAGGAGATGCTCAAGTACCGCAACTTCGGCAAGAAGTCGCTGAACGAAATCAAAGCCAAGCTCGAACAGCTCGGCCTGTCCCTCGGTCAGAAGATCGATGAGCGTCTGCTCGACAAGGGCGTTAACTCCTAATCACCAACCCATCTCATGCGTCACCGCTCTCACCACAATGTCCTGGGGGTCAAGACGGCCCACCGCCGCTCCCTCGTCGCGAATCTCGCGGCCGCCCTCTTCACCAACGCCCGCATCACGACCACGCTTTCCCGCGCCCGTGCGGTCCGTCCGTATGCTGAGCGCCTGATCACGCTCGCCAAGAAGGCCGAACAGGCCACCGACAAGAGCGTCAAGCTGCACTACTACCGCCTCGCCCTCGCCCGCATCCGCAACGAGGACGCCTGCCACCTGCTCTTCACCGAGCGCGTGAAGCAGTTCCTCGCCCGCAATGGTGGTTTCACCCGTATCTACAAGATCGGCAACCGTAAGGGCGACGCTGCCGAAACGGCGCTCATCGAGCTCGTGGGCAAGGACGACAAGGCTCCGGCCATGACGCCCAAGGCCAAGACGGCTCGCAAGCCCAAGGCCAAGACGGAAGCGGCCGCACAGGCCTAACCTCCCTGGCGTAGGCGCCTATCCGAGACGCGTTCGCCTTCACTGGCGGCGCGTCTCGCCTTTTTAAACCCCTCCCACCCCCCGCCATGCTTCAGCCCGTCGATCTCAGCGTCTTCCTGGCGTTCGTCGCTGGGCTGGTCGTGCTGGGCTTGTTCGGTCTCCAGGCTTGGTACGATCGCCGGGACGCCCTCCTGTTCGATCACCGCCGCCTGAACTCGGCGTTCTACTGTACCCGGTGCTCCCTGACCTTCGTCCGGCCCCGTCGGCGCGAAGAGGCCACCTGCCCGCACTGCGGCTGGAACAATGTTCGCCTCAAGTTCTGAATCCCCCTAACTTTTCCTCCATGGCTCCCCAGTCCATCGCAATTCTCGATTTTGGCTCCCAACTGACCAAGGTCATCGCGCGTCGCGTCCGCGAGTGCAACGTCCACTCCCGCATCTACCCGTTTGGCGTCACGCCCGAAACCCTCCGCGCCGATGGCGTGGTCGGCGTCATCCTCTCCGGCGGCCCCGACAGCGTGAAGGCGAAAGGCTCGCCCCACCCGCAGGCCGGCATCTTCGAGATGGGTTTGCCGGTCCTTGGCATCTGTTATGGCGTCCAGTTGATGGGCCAGATGCTCGGCGGCAACGTCGCCAGCAGCTCCCACCGCGAATACGGCCATGGGGTCCTCTCCTTCGGCAAGGGCTCGCAACTGCTGCAAGGCCTCAAGTCTCCGCTCCGGGTCTGGAACTCGCACGGGGACAAGATCACGCGCCTCCCGCGCGGCTTCAAGGCGGTCGCCTCCACCGAAAATTCCGAGTGCGCGGTGATCGAGGACGCGAAGCGTCGCTTCTACGGCATCCAGTTCCATCCGGAAGTGGCCCATTCCGAACGCGGCATCGATATCCTGCGCAACTTCCTGTTCCGCATCTGCGGCGCCAAGCCCACGTGGAAGATGGATGACTACGTCGAGACGGCCGTGCGCGAGATCCGCGAGAAGGTCGGCAAGGCCCAGGTCATCCTCGGGCTCTCCGGCGGGGTCGATTCCTCCGTCGCCGCGGCCCTCATCCAGCGCGCCATCGGCAAGCAGCTGACCTGCGTCTTTGTGGACAACGGCCTGCTGCGCCTCAACGAACGCGCCCAAGTCGAGCAGATGTTCCGCGGCAAGTTCAAGGTCGACCTGCGCGTCGTCGATGCCTCCGGAATCTTCCTCCGCAAGCTCAAGGGCGTCACCGATCCCGAGCGCAAGCGCAAGATCATCGGCCACGAATTCATCAAGGTCTTCGAGCGCTCCATCAAGGAAGTCCAAAGCAAGAAGAAGGGGAAGGTCGAATTCCTCGCCCAAGGCACCCTTTATCCCGACGTCATCGAGTCGCTTTCGCCGAACGGCGGTCCGGCCGCCACGATCAAGAGCCACCACAACGTGGGCGGCCTGCCCAAGCATATGAAACTGAAGCTGCTCGAGCCTTTGCGCGAACTCTTCAAGGACGAGGTGCGGGCCCTCGGCGAAGCCCTCGGCTTGCCGCATGACATGGTCTGGCGTCACCCTTTCCCCGGCCCTGGCCTGGCCGTCCGCGTCTGTGGCGATATCACCAAGGAGCGCCTGGAAGTGCTCCGTAAGGCCGACGACATCTTCATCAGCGAACTGCGTTCCTCGGGGCAGTATGCCAAGGTCTGGCAAGCGTTCGCCGTCTTCCTCCCGGTTCGCAGCGTCGGCGTGATGGGCGATGGCCGCACCTATGACAACGTCTGCGCCCTGCGTGCGGTGACTTCTTCCGACGCCATGACGGCCGATTGGGCCCGTTTGCCTTACGACGTCCTCCAGCGCGCCTCCACGCGGATCATCAACGAAGTGAAGGGCATCAATCGCGTGGTCTACGACGTCTCCTCCAAGCCGCCCGCGACCATCGAATGGGAATAGGCCGAGGTTTGCCCCGTTGACACCTTCGCCGCGGACCCTTTCCTTGCAGGCTCGTGGCTGAACCCGCTTTCCAGGTCATCGCGCGCCGCTGGCGCCCCCGCCGCTTCGACGAACTCGTCGGGCAGGAGCACATCGTGCGGACCCTGCGGAACGCCCTGACGACCAAGCAGCTGGCCCACGCCTACTTGTTCGTGGGTCCGCGTGGCACGGGTAAGACGACGACCGCCCGCGTGCTCGCGAAGGCCCTGAATTGCTCCGGTGGCCCGAAGGCCGACTTTTCCCTGGATGACCCGGTCTGCCTGGCGATCGAGGCCGGCAGCTGCCTCGACGTCATCGAAATCGATGCGGCTTCCAATCGTAAGCTCGAGGACGCCCAGAAGATCCGCGAGGAGTGCCAATTCGCGCCCTCCAACTGCCCGTATAAGGTCTTCATCATCGATGAAGTCCACCAGCTGACCAAGGAGGCCTTCAATGCCTTGCTCAAGACGCTCGAAGAGCCGCCACCCTGGGTGAAGTTCATCTTGGCGACGACCGAGGCCGATAAGGTCCTGCCAACCATCACGTCGCGCTGCCAGCGGCTTGAATTCCACCCGATTTCCGAGGAGGTCATCGCCGCCCAGCTGACGCGCATCGTCAAGGCCGATGGCGTGACGGCCGACCAAGACGCGCTCACGGCCATCGCCCGTCTCGCCAATGGCGGGATGCGCGATTCGCAGTCCATCCTCGACCAGGTCATTTCTTTCTCCGGTAAGAAGGTCACCGAAGCCGACGTGCTCTCGATCTATGGCTTGGCTTCCGCCCAGCAGGTTCAAGACCTCGGCAAAGCCATCGCCACGGGCGATGGCAAGACGGTCTTGGCCTTGTGCGACGCCTTCCATGCCGAAGGCCGCGACTTGCTTCGTGTGCTGGCCGACCTGCAAGGTCGCGTTCGCCAGGCGGTCTTGGATTCCGTGAAGGCCGGTGGCACGAGCGCCCAGTTGGGCGTTAGCCTGGCGACCGAGCAGTTGGTCCGTCTGCTCGAGTGCCTCCAGGCGGGCGAGCAGGGCATTCGCCAAGGGCTTTCGCCCCGGGCGAACTTCGAGGTGACGCTGTTGAAGGCCATCGAGCAGAGTAGATCGCGATCAATCGATAGCCTCATCAAAGACATCGCCGCTGCCGCAGCCGGTCTCCCTCGGGAGCCCGGCCAAAAAAAAATAAACCCATCGCCGGCGACACCAGTGGCGGAGGTCGTGGTTCCACGGGCACCTGAGCCTATGCCTAGCCCCGTGGCCGCCCCCGTTGTTTTTGTCGCAAAGCCTGTGCCCGTATCCGTTGCCGCTGCGCGGGTAGACGAAGTCGAAGAGTTGCCGATCCCGCCACTGTCCGAGGAAGAGTCCATCATCGCCGCAAACAACGAAGCAGAATCCTTTAACTTCGTCTTACCGGCGTTACCCGCGGTCACCGTTGCGGAGGTCGGCAAGGCCTCCTTTCCAGGCGAAGAAGATTTCGATGACGCCGTGGCTTCACTGCCGCCAGGTCTTGCCGAAAAACTGCGCATCACCTTGGGCGCGGAGTTCACGGCCTTGCGTCCCATTCCCGCCGGCAAGCTCCGTAAGCCGCTCTGATCGTGGCCAAGGATTTCGAGGTCGGCTTGATTTCTGATACGCATGGGAAGATGCGTCCCGAGGCCTTGCTCGCCCTCGCCGGGTGCGAGGTCATTTTGCATGCCGGTGATGTGTGTGGTGCGGCGGTGCTGGCAGACCTTGAGGCATTGGCGCCGTGCCATGCCGTCGCGGGCAATTGCGACGCGGACCCGGCGTTGCCGCTCTCCATCCTGCACGAGGTCGGTGGCGTCCGGATCCTGCTGTACCATGGTCACGTGCCCGTGGATATCGCTCGGTTCCGTCCCGATGTCGTGGTGACCGGCCACACGCATGTCCCCAAGGTTGAGCAGGTCGGTCCCGTACTCTACGTCAACCCGGGAAGCGCGGGCCCCCGCCGCTTCAATCTCCCCGTGACCGTCGCTCGTCTCACGATTCGCGCCGGCCGCCCGGAAGCCCGCCTCATCGAACTAGCCGTGGCATGAGCCAAGCGTTACCCATCGATGCCCTGAAGGAACCGCTCGTCGCCGCCTGTGGCCGCACCCGGCGGATCGTTCTCCGTGCGCCGACCGGTTCGGGTAAGTCGACCCGGATTCCCCAGATGCTCTTGGACCTCGGCTTGGTGCAGGGGCAGATCGTCGTCCTCCAGCCCCGCCGCATCGCCGCCCGTCTCCTGGCGGCGCGCATCGCCCAGGAGCGCGGCAGCAAGCTTGGGGGCGAAGTCGGTTACCAGATCCGGTTCGAGCGCGTCGAGTCCGCCGAGACGCGCATCAAGTTCGTCACCGAAGCCCTGCTGCTTCGGCAGATGGCTTCCGACCCGCAGCTCAAGGGCGTCGGGGCGGTCGTTTTCGACGAGTTCCACGAGCGCAACTTGCATTCCGACGTGGCGCTGGCGTTGGCGCGACAGCTCCAGGAGTCCGGGCGGCCCGACCTGTTGTTGGTCGCCATGTCCGCCACGCTCGACACCGAAGGTGTCGCCCGCTGGATGGGTAATGCGGAGACTTTGGCGGCGGATGGCCGGGCTTATCCGGTCGACGTCGAGTATGTGCCGGTGGCCCGTACGTCGACCCGCCCGGTCTGGGATCTCGCCGCCGAGCAGGTGGGGCGTATCCTGCACGAGGAGCCCGAGGGCGATGTCCTCGTCTTCATGCCCGGTGGCTACGAAATCATGCGGACCATCGGGGCGGTCCGCAACCTGCGCGAATCCGGCGGCGTCGATGTCTTGCCGCTCTACGGCGAGCTGCCGCCCGAAGAACAAGACCGCGCCGTCCGCCCGGGCCCCCGCCGTAAAGTCATCGTCGCGACGAACGTCGCCGAGACCTCGCTGACGATTCCAGGCGTCCGGGCCGTGGTCGATGCCGGCTTGGCCCGCATCGCCCGTTTCGATGCCTTGCGGGGCATTGATACGCTCATGGTCGAAGCGGTCTCGCAGGCTTCCGCCGAACAACGGGCTGGTCGCGCCGGCCGAACGGGCCCCGGGCGTTGCATCCGGCTTTGGTCGCATACCGATCATCAGGCCCGGCCCTTGCGCGAAGTCCCCGAGATCAAGCGCGTCGACTTGGCGGAAACCATCCTGCTGCTGCTTTCTTCCGGCTGGGGCGATCCCGCGAGCTTCCCTTGGTATGAAAAACCCGAGCCGATCGCCTTGCAGCGCGCGGTCACCGTGCTGACCGACCTCGGGGCGTTGGATGGGCGCGGAGCGTTGACGACCCTGGGCCGCCGCATGGCCGTCTTCCCGGCGCACCCGCGCTACGCCCGCATGCTGATGGCCGCCCATGACTTGGATTGCGTCGCCGAAGTGGCCGCCATCGCCGGGCTTTCCCAGGGTCGGGATCTGTTGCTCCGGAAGGTGGACGAGCGCGTCGAGCGCGAGCGCGACGCCATCGCCGCCGAAGAAGGCTCCGACTTTTTCACGCGCTTGGCTTTGCTGCGGCGCGCCGCCGAGCTGAAGTTCGACCCCGACGCCTGCGACCGGATCGGCGTGCATGGTCAGGCCGCCCGCCAAGCCGAGCAGGCCGCGCGGCAATTCCTGCGCCTGGCGCAAGGGCAGGGGCTCCGCGTCGCCGACCGTGCGGCCGATCCGTCCGCCGTCCGCCGCTGTTTGTTGCTCGGCTTCTCCGATCGATTGGCCGTCCGCCTCGACGCAGGTACGCTCCGCTGCGCCTTGGTCCATGGCCGTCGCGGCGAGCTGCGGCGCGAATCCTCCATCCGTTCCGCCAAGCTCCTGGTCGCCGCGGAAGTGGATGAGATCCAGACCCGCGGCGAAGTGACGACCTACCTGTCCCTCGCCACCGCCATCGAGGAGTCTTGGTTGCAGGAACTCTTCCCGGCGGATTTCGCGGAGGTATCGTCCGTGCGTTACGACGCGACCCAGCGGCGGGTCTTGACGCGGACGGAGCGACGCTTCCGCGACCTGGTCCTGACGGCCGTCGAACGCGACGATGCTTCGTCCGACGCCGGCAGCCGCATCCTGGCCGACGAGGTCAGCGCGGGCCGCCTGGAGCTGGAGCGCTGGGATGGCCAGGTCGATGCCTGGATTCGGCGCGTCAACTTCCTCGCCAAGCATTGCCCCGAGCTGGGTATCCCGCCTTTCGATGACGCCGGGCGGCGGTTGGTCATCGAGGAAATCTGCGCGGGCGCCACGGCCTATCGGGACATCCGCGAGAAGCCGGTTTTCCCCATCGTGCGTGGCTGGTTGACCCATGAGCAGGCCATGGCCCTGGAATCCTATTGTCCGGAGAAGATCATCCTCCCCCGCAAGAAGCACCCGGCGAAGATCGAGTATACCGACGACGCCGAAGCCGAAATCGAGGCGACGGTGCAGGAGCTCTATGATTTCCCGGGCAGCAAGCTCCGGGTTTGTCAGGGTAAGGTCCCCATGGTTATTTGCATTCAGTCGCCGGCCCGCCGGACCCAGCAGCGGACGCGCGACCTCGATGCCTTCTGGAAGGGCTCGTACGAATTGGTGAAGAAAGAACTTCGGGGTCGCTACCCCAAGCACGAGTGGCGATAGTCCCGCCCGAACCCCATCATGCGACGTCGCGAATTCCTCACCACCGCTTCCGCACTTTCGCTCGCCTTGGCCTTGGGCGCGCAGGTAGCGCCGCCCGCCAAGCCCTCGCGCAAGAAGGGGCTTGGGCTCACCACCAAACAAGGCACGGGCTGGCTCGCGAAAGTGCAGGCCTTACAGCCGGCTTGGCTCTACACTTGGGGCGGTTCCCGCCCCGAGGGCCTACCCGTCGCGGTGGATTTCGTGCCGATGGTCTGGGGGTACTGGGGGCAGGATGCCGCCATCCAGAAGATGGGGGAAGCGGCCAAGGTCAGCGGCCAGCGGCACCTGCTGGGCTTCAACGAACCCGACGGCAAGGATCAGGCGAACATCCCGGTCGAGAAGGCGCTCGCCGCCTGGCCGGCGTTGATGAAGACCGGCCTGCGGTTGGGCAGCCCCGCGTGCGTCCACCCCGACAACGATTGGATGAAGGCGTTCATGAAGGGGGTCGAAGAGCGCAAGCTCCGCGTCGATTTCATCTGCATGCATTCCTATGCCGGGCCGGATGCGGATGGTTTGGTCAATCGCATCCAAGGCATTTCGAAGAGCTTCGGCGGTCGGCCGGTGTGGCTGACGGAGTTCGGCGTGGCCGATTGGAACGCCAAGACGCGCGAACAGAATCGCTATAAGCCCGAGCAAGTCCTGGATTACATGCGCAAGGTCATGCCCAAGCTCGAAGCACTGGAGTGCTTGGAACGGCATGCATGGTACTCGGCCAAGGCCGATAGTGCGGCGCTCGGTCCTTCCTGCTTGTGCGATGAGACGGGTAAGTTGACGGCGCTTGGCGAATATTACCGGACCCTCTGAAGATGAGCCGGCCGTCTCCGCTCTGGACCGAGATCCCCATCCACGTCGTCGACTTTGAAGGGAGCCTGCGCACCGGGGTGGTTGAGTATGGGGTCGTGACGTTGTTGGGCGGCGACATCATCAATACCTCGACCAGATTGCATGCGGCCCGGACGCCGGTGCCGCCGATTGATACCCAATGTCATGGCCTCTCGGAGAAGGAACTTGAGGGGCTGCCCGCTTTTGAGACCGAATGGGACCACTGGGTGTCGCTCCGCCGGACGGGTCTCCTCGCGGCCCATAATGCCTCGGTGGAGTCCGGGCTGCTCCGCGGGACCTGGTTGCGGCCGCCGGCGGTCCCTTCTTTCATCGATGCCGGGACGGAGGTCGCCGAGTGGGGGTCGTGGCTGGATACCTGTCGACTAGCCAGGGCTTGGGTACCGAGTCTGGGGGACTATCGCTTGCACGCCTTGGTCGCCGTCTTCCGGTTGGGGGCCCGCCTGGATACCCTGGCGGCGAAGCATTGTCCCCCGAATCGTCGCCAATACCATTGCGCACTCTACGACGCCTTGGCTTCGGCCTTGGTCTTGCGGGCCCTCTGTTCGGTCGAGGGTCGTTCGAGCGCGACCTTGGCCCAGCTGGCCAAGGACAGCCTTTCGGCCCCGGCGGCGGACGACCTCTCGCAGGGCGAGTTGGGACTCTGACTTTTCCGCTTCACACCTTGGGCGGTCCGCACCTAGATAGGCCATCTCCATGGCATCCAAGACTCCCATCCGCGTCGCGGTTACCGGCGCCGCCGGCAACATCGGTTACGCTGCAATCTTTCGCCTCGCCTCCGGCGCGGTCTTCGGCCCCGACCAGCCAGTCGCGCTGAACCTCATCGAAGTGGGCCCGGGCCTGAACGCCCTCACGGGCGTGGTCATGGAGCTGCAGGATTGCGCTTTCCCTTTGCTCGCCGACGTCGTCGCCACGGGTGACCTCGACGAGGGCTTCAAGGATGCCGATTGGTGTCTGCTCATCGGCGCCGTGCCGCGCAAGGAAGGCATGGAGCGCAAGGACCTCCTCGGCATCAACGGCAAGATCTTCATCGGTCAAGGCCAGGCCATCGCCCGCAGCGCCAAGAAGACGGTCAAGGTTCTCGTGGTCGGCAATCCCTGCAACACGAACTGCCTCATCGCCCTGCGTTCCGCCGGCAACCTTCCGTCCGAGAATTTCTTCGCCATGACCCGGCTCGACGAGAACCGCGCCAAGTCGCAGCTCGCGGGCAAGGCCGGCGTCCATAATTCCGTCGTCAAGAACGTCGCCATCTGGGGCAACCACTCGTCCACGCAGTATCCGGACTTCACCAACGCCACGATTGCCGGCAAGCCCGCGCCGCAGGTCATCACCGACGCCGCTTGGCTGAAGGACACCTTCGTGCCCGACGTGCAAAAGCGCGGTGCGGCGGTCATCAAGGCCCGCGGCGCCTCTTCGGCCGCCTCCGCCGCCAACGCCGCCCTCGACACGCTCCGCAGCCTGCACTTCCCGACCCCGGCGGGCGACTGGCATTCGGCGGCGGTTCTTTCGAAGGGTGATTACGGCATCACGCCGGGCATCATGTTCGGTTACCCTCTGCGGACCAAGGCCGACGGCTCTTGGGAGATCGTCCCGGGCCTCCCGCTCGACGCCTTCTCCAAGGAAAAGATCGCGGTCACCGAGAAGGAATTGCTCGAAGAGCGCGCCACGGCTTCGGAAGCCCTCGGCTTGCAACTCTAAGCCGCCGCGCGGCGAGCGAAAGGGCGATCGGAGCGGAGCTTCGGTCGCCCTTTTTGTTGCCGGCCTATTCGGCGGCGAGGCGGACCAACTTGATTTCGGATGGGCGGCAACTGCCGAGGCGAATCTCGCCGGCGTTGGCCGCCGAGAAGACCGGCGGTTCGGGGTGGATGGTTTCGACGGCGCGGGCGACCCGGCCGGCATTGATCTTCTGCAGGCCGATGAAGTCGAGGATCACGGGGTTGGCGCTGGCCAGGATGGTCTTCTCGGAAAGGCACCAGTTGGCGTCGAACCCCGGGCCGCCGAGGATTTGGTAGCGCTCGAGCGACAGGATGGTCAGGACGTTTTTCTTCGCCAGTCCCGGGATGGCGCAGACTTCGACCGCCACCTTGGTGGCGTTGGCGGGATTCTCGTTGAAGCGTTCGGCGTTGGCCATGTTCCCCAGGGAGGCGGCGGCGATGGCGCCGTGCACGCCCAAGGACTTGCTGTCGCTCAAGACCGGCAGGTTGATCCAGAAATCGACCTCATCGAACAGCGTCTTCGGAAGCACGCTGATGCGCGCATCGCCCCAAGGGGGCGTCGGGGCGCCCGGGCGGGGCATCACTTGATTCTCGAAGCGGAGTTTCTTCTCGGCGGACCATCTTTGGGCGTTCGGTTCATAGGCGACGACCGGGAACCCTTCGAATGCCTGCGGTTCGGTGGAAAGCGCCGGGAGGAAACCGCACTGCTGGAGGCTTTGCTGCCGGACATCGCAGAGGATGATGGCGTCGGGGGCGAACCCGCGTCTGATCAGGGCCGTGCCCAGGGCGCGCACCAGCGGCTTGGGGGTGGCCAGCCCTTGGCCGGCCTCGGAGGAGAGTTTCAGCCCGCATTTGCGGAGGGCGCCTGGTCGGAGGCCGATTCCCGTGTTGGCCTCAAACTCGGCGAGCACTCGTTCGACGGCCGGCGTATAATCCCCGTCGCCAAACCCTTTGAGTTTTTGTTCGACCAAGAGCAGCTTGGGGTCGGTCGCCGCCATGGCTTGGGCGATGCCGGCGAGAAGCAACAGAAGGGCGGACAGGCGCATCGCGCCATGTTCGGCCATCTCCGCAGGCCCGCAAGGACGCTCTTTTGTTTGCGGTTCAAGGCGGCATGGGCATTTTCACCGCATGTCCGCCAGTACCCCGTTACCCCAACGCCGCGTTCTCGGGCTGATTTTCCTGACGGTGTTCATGGATATCATCGGGTTCAGTATCGTCATCCCGCTGTTTCCCCACCTCCTAGATTACTACATCACGACCGAAGGGGCAGAGGGGACCTTGATTGGAGCCTTAAACTCGGCCGCCGAATGGATGGGCGGAGACACTGTTTTCAAGAAGACCGTTCTCTTTGGGGGGCTGCTGAGCACGCTCTACTCTCTGTTGCAGTTCGTGTTCTCCCCGCTGTGGGGAGCCCTCTCCGACCGGATTGGTCGTCGCCGCGTCCTTGTCCTGACCTTGGCGGGCAATGCGCTGTCTTACCTCGTTTGGATCTTCGCCGCGCAGTTCTGGGTCGTCGTGTTGACCCGGTTGGTATGCGGCATGATGGCTGGTAATATCGCGGTGGCGAGCGCCGCGGCGGCGGACGTCACCGACGAGAAAGACCGCACCAAAGGGATGGCGGTCGTCGGCATCGCGATCGGCCTCGGCTTCGTCTTCGGGCCAGTCATCGGGGGGCTTGCCTCTTCCGTGCAATTCCCCGATTTGGCACATGGGGTATCCTTCGGACTTAATCCCTTCTCGGTCCCGGCGCTCATCGCCGCCTCCATGGCGACCGTGAATTTCATCTTGGTCGTAAAATTCTTCCCGGAAACCCTGGCCCCCGAGCGACGGGCCAACGCCGATGCCAAGCGGCCCTCGGTCTTCGACCTCGCTACGGTCCGTTCTTCCGCCGTCCGCCGCACCTCCTTCGCTAATCTAGTGTACCAAGTCGCCTTCACCGGCATGGAGAACACCATCGTATTCCTGACCTTTGCGCTATTCGTCTATAGCCCGCGCGACAATGCATGGCTCTTTCTTTTCAACGGAGCCTGCATGATTTTGGCCCAAGGCCTCGCCCGGCAGCTCGTCCGACGATTGGGTCAGCGTAAGGTCATCATGCTAGGGATGACGATTGCCGCGGTCGCCTTTTTCGTCGTAGCCCTGATCCCGCCGACGCGCGCCCTCGCCGGTGATGGCGCCGAGACGACCTTCTATCTTGGACTGGGCCTGATCTCCTTTGCGACGGGCCTGATTCTGCCGAGCGTCGCGGCCCTCGTCTCGCTCTACTCGGATGCTTCCGAGCAGGGCCGTAACCTCGGTATCCTTCGCTCCGCTGGCTCATTGGCGCGCGTCATCGGTCCGGTGACGGCCGCGTTGCTCTATTTCCACTTCGGATCCCACTTCTGGGTCTACATCGGCGGTGCATTGCTGATGTTGCCGGCCATCTGGGTCGTTCGCGGCCTGCCTGAGCCGGAATCCGAGCGACTCAAGGCTTAACCTTTAGCTAAGGAGCGGCCGAGGGTGTCGCCGGCGCGCAGGGCGTGCATCAAGGAGATGCCGCCGCGGAAGGCCCCGTGGAAATGCAGTCCCGGGTTTTTCGCCTCGGCGCGCGCCAAGGCCGCCTCGCGCCGCGTCTGGTCGACGCCGTATTGGGGGATCGCTCGGTCCCAGCGTTGAATCCATTCCTTTTCGGGCGGACCACTGACGCCCAAGGTTTCCGCGAGTTCGTGGTCGACGGCGGCGCGGAGTTGTTCGTCCGTCTGGCGGGCGAGCGCGGGATGACGCGCCCCACCGATGAAGCAGCAGAGCAGCGCTTTGCCTTCGGGGGCGCGGCCGGGCAGGACCGTCGAAGGGAAGAGGCACCCAAGGAGGGCGCGCTTTTCGTTGCCCGGGATGAGATAGCCGAAGCCGTCGAGCGGATGCGTGATGGCCGAGCGAGCGTAGCCGCGAGCGACCACGGTCACGGGGGGCGCTTCCGCGCGTTCCCATTCACGGAACGTCTTCTTCAGTTCTTCGTCGAAGGGCAGGGAGGCCCACTGCCAATGAGGCGCGGTCACGACCAGGTGCTTGGCAACGGCGCCTTCATCCTGACCTTGCGCATTCCGCCAAGCCACGTTCCAGCCGCGGGCGTCTTGACGAATCAGCGTCGCCATCGAGCCAAGCTGCAGCGCTTCCGGCCGAAGTGGGGCGGCCATCGCGTCGGCGAGTTGCTGCATGCCCGCCGGGAAGCCGATGATGCTTCGCCCCTTGTGCGGTTGGCGGATCAGACCGAGGATGACGGAGCGGTGGCTGGCTTCGAGGGCCGGGAGGGAGGGGAAACTGTTCGCCATGCACAGCCGGCCGGGGTCCCCGGCATGCACGCCTGACACCACGGGGTCCATGAGGAGGTCGGCGGCTTCCGCGCCAAAGCGCCTGGTCATGAAAGCTTGCACCGTTTCCTCGGCGGACCCGCCGCGGGGGCGGAAGATTTCCGACAGGAAGCGGAGTTTACCGCGCCAAGTAAGCAGATCGCCCTTGAACAGGGAGGAAGGCTTATTCGTCAGCGCATGCAGTTTTCCTTTCGATAAGATGAAACGCTGGGCCGAAGCATGGTCCGCCTCCTGCAGGACCGTCCCCAGTCCATAGTCGTCAAGCAAGGCACGGTCGGCTTCCCCCTCGATTTGGAGCGTGTTGGGCCCCGTCTCGACGAGCCAGCCATCCTCGCGCACGGTCCGAATGGATCCACCTGGACGGGTCGATGGCTCGATGACTTTCACCTGGGCCCCTTGCCTCACCATGGCATGGGCCACCGCCAGGCCGGCGGGACCAGCGCCCAAGATGATGGCATCCAGTTGCATGCTTCGATGACAACCCCTCACACGAAGGTTGGCAACCCTGCGTCCTTTGGTTTGGCTGGTTTCCTCGATGAAGCGTTTCCTGCTGCTCTTGGCGCCCCTCTGGGCATTCGCCGATACCGTGACCTTAACGGACGGTACTTTCTTGCGCGGGACAATTGAACGCGCGGCCGACGGCTATCTGGAAGTGAGCGTGCCCGCGCTCGGGGGCGCATCGCAAAAGATCGCCTTGGCGAAGGTCGAATCATTCCGGACCGAGGCGGCGGTCGCCGTCAGCATGGGTGGTGTGGTGCAGCGCGGCATCGCCGCTGCCGTCGCGGGCCGCGTGACTTCCTCCGGGGGCGTCGAAACATGCGAGCTGAACGGCAAGTTCGAGCTTTGGCGTGAGCCGGCGCTACGGCCCGTGGAACGGCGCGGGCATCGTCAGTGGACGATGCAAGCGGACTTCGACCTTTCGGGCCGCTCGGGGGCGACGCAAGGCAGTGGCTTCAGCGCCGGTTTCCAGGCGAAGGGCGTCCGTGAAGTCGATACGTTGCTGGCGGGCATCCGCATCGTCCGCGCCCAGGCCGGCACGCAGACCTCCGCCGACGACTTGCACGTCATCCTCGCTTACGAGACCAACCCCACGAATATCGTCTTCTGGTACGCTCGCACCGATAGCGGTTACGACAACGCGCGACTCGTCGATTTCTTCTCGGTCAATGCCGCTGGGCTTGGCTTGCGGCTCTACACGGATGGAGCCGGCAAGCTCGATGCCCGCGTAGGTCTGGCGCATCGTACGGAGCGTTATGCTGCGGCGGGACTGGCCAATCTCGCCACTCCTTCGGCGGACTTGGGCTTGGTGCTGAGCCGGGAGTTGGGCTGGGCCGCCTTGGACTCCTCCATTTCGATTGTGCCTTCCTTCCAGAAGTCGGGGGACTTCTACATTCGGCATGAGTCCTCGATCAACCTGCTGCGGGGACCTCGGCCACTTTCCCTTCGCTTAGGCCTTTCCAATGACTTTCGGTCTAAACCTCAGGCTGGGCAGGTGAAGCTAGACACAGCCTACTTTGCCCGCCTTACCTATGCTTGGAAATGAGCAGGGCTGTTTTGCTGGTAATTAAGCAGAACTGACTAAAATTAAGCAATACCCCTTGTGAATGGTTGCCTGTTGAAGCGTGGCACAAGGGGTGCTTTTCAGTACGTGCAACCCATCGCTTTCCAATCCCCCAATCCATGAGTACCAACCCAGCCCGCCGCAACGCCATCGAGGCGATTGCCTCTCAGCCTCGCCTTCAGGGCAGCTTCGACTTCCGCAACGAGAAGATCGACCTGATCTACGGCCAGAATGTTTTCTCCCTCGATAAGATGGAAAAGCGCCTTCCGAAGGACGTCTTCAAGTCCCTCAAGGCCAATATCGAGTCCGGCACCAAGTTGGATGCCGCCTCGGCTGATGTCGTCGCCGCCGCCATCAAGGATTGGGCGCTCGAGCGTGGTGCGACGCACTACGCGCACGTCTTCTACCCGCTGACCGGCTTCACCGCCGAAAAGCACGACACCTTCTTCGAGCCCAACGGTAACGGCACGCTCGCCCAGTTCTCGGGCAAGGCGCTCATCCAGGCTGAGCCCGATGCGTCTTCCTTCCCGAACGGCGGTCTCCGCTCCACCTTCGAAGCCCGTGGTTACACGGCTTGGGACGTGACCTCCCCGGCTTACATCTTCGACACCGAAAACGGCTCCACGCTCTGCATCCCGACCGCTTTCGTGTCGTGGAAGGGCGAGGCCCTCGACAAGAAGACCCCGCTGCTCCGCTCGATGGCTGCCGTCAACAAGGCCGCTACCCGCGTCCTCGCGCTCTTCGGCAAGAAGCACGGCTTCATCTCCGCCTCTTGCGGCCCCGAGCAGGAATACTTCCTCATCGATTCCCGCCTCTTCCACCTCCGTCCCGACCTCTACACCTGCGGTCGCTCCCTCTTCGGCGCCAAGCCGGCCAAGGGCCAGGAGTTCGAAGACCAGTACTTCGGCACCATCCCCGATCGCGTGCTCGCCTGCATGATGGAAACCGAGCGCGAGTGCTTCAAACTCGGGATCCCGATCAAGACCCGCCACAACGAAGTCGCTCCGGCCCAGTACGAAGTGGCCCCGATCTACGAATCCGCCAACGTCGCCCACGACCACCAGATGCTCACGATGACGCTGCTCCGCCGCGTCGCCACCAAGCATGGTTTCGTCTGCCTGCTCGCCGAAAAGCCCTTCGCGGGCGTCAACGGTTCGGGTAAGCACGTCAACTGGTCCATCGGTGGTGCCGGCGTCGGCAACCTCCTCGAGCCCGGCCACAACCCGCACGAGAACGCCCAGTTCCTGACCTTCTGCTCCGCCGTCGTCCGCGCTGTCGATCTGCACCAAGGCCTGCTCCGCGCTTCCGTCGCTTCCGCCGGTAACGATCACCGCCTCGGCGCCAACGAAGCTCCGCCCGCCATCATCTCGATCTACCTCGGCGACATGCTCAACGAAGTCATCGAGCAGGTGAAGAAGAGCGGTTCGGCTTCGACCTCCCGCAAGGGTGGTCACATGACCCTCGGCGTCGACACGCTGCCCGTCCTCCCGAAGGACGCCGGCGACCGCAATCGCACCAGCCCGTTTGCCTTCACCGGCAACAAGTTCGAGTTCCGCGCCGTCGGTTCCGCCTTCTCGGTGGCTGGCCCGCTCACGGTCCTCAACACGATCATGGCTGACTCCCTCGACAAGCTCGCCGACGAACTCGCCGAAGAGATCAAGGCCAAGAAGGGTGACTTCAACGCCGCCCTCCAGGTCGTCCTGAAGAACATCCTCTCGAAGCATGGCCGCGTGATCTTCAACGGCAATGGTTACTCCGAAGAGTGGCACAAGGAAGCCGCCAAGCGTGGCCTCAAGAACCTCCGCACGACCCCCGACGCGCTCCCCGAGATCGTCTCCAAGTCTTCGATCGAGGTCTTCGAACGCCAAGGCGTCCTCTCCAAGGCAGAGCTCGAGTCCCGTGAAGAGATCTACACGCACTCCTACGTGTTGGCCATCAACACCGAGTCCAAACTCGTCTCGGAAATCGCCAAGACCCTCCTCCTGCCGGCGGCCCTCAAGTATGCCGCTGACCTGACCCCGGTCGAGAAGACCAAGTCCGGCGGCAAACTCCGCAAGGAAGTCATCGGCCTCGCCGACGAACTCGCCGCCGCGATCGACGCCCTCGACGCCGCCCGCGACGTCACGAAGTCCGACACGCACGCCCAGGCCAAGCACTCCTGCGATAAGGTTCTCCCGGCCATGCTCAAGGTCCGCGCCGCCGCCGACGCGCTCGAAGAGATCGTCGCCGACGAATACTGGCCGCTGCCCTCCTACCAGGAGCTGCTGTTCCTCCGCTAAGCTTCACCGCTTGGTGCGCTCAAGGGCCGAACCTCCGGGTTCGGCCCTTTTTGTTGTCCCGCCTCCGTGGTCCGCCCGGAAAGCAAAAAGGCCCGACGTCGAGACGTCAGGCCTTTGGAGCAGGTGCTAAGGGCGAGCCTTAGGCGTTATCCCACTTCTTGCGGAGGTAGCTGTTGAAGTTCTTGACCTTCGTCTTGCGACGACGGCGCTCGCAGGGCTTTTCATAGCCACGCTTCGCACGGGCGTCCTTGATGACGCCTTCGCGGTCGATCTTCTTCTTGAGGCGGCGGAGAGCCTTGTCGATGGTCTCGCCCTTGCGGATCTTGATTTCTACAGACATGTTGGCAGTTGGAGGGTCGAGGCAACAGGGGGGCGGGGGGTTCGTCAATCCATAAACCACCTTTTAAATCTCCATCGAAACCGTGAATAACTCGGCCCCAAACGGGGTGATAGACGCTTGCGGGAGGGGGTAGGCGGGGCAATCGTTCGGGACAACCCCTCGATGTACCTCAAGGAAATCGTCGCCAACGGATTTAAAAGCTTCGCCGACCGGACTCGCATCGAGCTCCGTCCCGGCGTCACGGCTGTCGTCGGCCCCAACGGCTGCGGCAAGTCCAACATCGTCGACGCCATCCGTTGGGTGCTCGGCGAGCAGAGCGCCAAGTCCCTCCGCGGGACGAGCATGCAGGACGTCATCTTCTCGGGGACGGACCGCCGCAAGCCCCTGCCGCAGTGCGAGGTCGAATTGATCTTCGCCGATTGCGAAAAGGAACTGGGGACGGCTTTCGCCGAAGTGTCGGTCATGCGCCGCATCTATCGCGAAGGCACCAGCGACTATTTCCTCAACGGCAAGCCGGCCCGCCTCAAGGACATCCAGCGCCTCTTCATGGACACCGGCATCGGCCGCATGTCCTACTCGTTCATGGTGCAGGGCCAGATCGACCAGATCCTCTCCGCCAATCCCGCCGAGCGCCGCTACCTGTTCGAAGAGGCTGCCGGCATCACCCGCTATAAATCGCAGCGCAAGGAAGCGCTGAACAAACTCGCCGGCGTCGACGCCAACTTGGCCCGCGTGACCGACGTCATCGGCGAAGTGGGTCGCCAGATCGCGACGTTGCGGCGGCAGGCCGCCAAGGCCCTGCGCTATCGCCGCCTCCGCCATCGCTACACGCACCTCGACCTGGCTTGGCAGTCCAAGCAGTTCCTCGACCGCAAGACCCAGATCGAGCGCCTCGAGGTCGACGCCGCCACCTGTCGCGGGGAAGTCGCCACCTTGTCCGACGACCTGCGCACCCGTGAGGCCGCGTTGGCTTCGACCCGGGCGTTGCGCCTCGAACTGGCCGAGCGCGTGCAGCAGTCGCAGCAGGCTCTTTTTGACCTGCGCACCGCGCGCGAAAACGCGGAAGCCTCGGCCCGGACCGCCGACCTGCGTTCGGAAGATCTGACCGCCCGGCTCGTCGAAGTCCACCGGGAAGCGGCGGAAGCCGAGCAGGCCATCGTCGAATACGTGGCCCGCTTGCAGGGCACCTCCGACGTCAAGTCGGCCGCCGCCGGTGACGTCACCGCCGCCGATGCGACCTTCCGGGAGAAGACCGCGGAAGTGGACCAGTCGTTGCGCCAATTGCTGGACGCGGAAAATCGCCTGCGTCGCGCCCGTCAGGATATCCTGATCGCCGAAGGTGAGATGACGCGGGCGCGCGCCGATGTCACCAACCTCGAAGTCGATCTGCGCGGCTACCAGCAGCGCCACGTCGACCTTTCGGCCTCGCTGACGCAGGCCAAGGCCGAGCGCGAAGGCCTCGAACGCCGCGCGCAGGAAAGCGCCACCGTCGTCACCACCCGCCATGCGGAACTGCAGGCCGCCCGCGCCAACGAACAGGCCGGCGCGGAAAAGGCCAAGGCTCTCCTGGGCGAATTCCGCGCCTTGCAACAGACGATTTCCGAGCAGGATCGCCAAGTCGCCAAGCTGTCCGCGCAATTGGGTCTGCTGGAGCAGATGCAGTCGCGCCTCGAAGGTTTCTCGGATGCGGCCAAGGCCGTCCTGCGGGGTGAGTTCGCCGAAAGCATGCCCGCCGGCAAGGCCTCGGCGCTGGCCGACCTCGTCACCGTAACCGACACCGCCATCGCGGGTCCCCTCGAAAGCATCTTGGGCGCCGCTTCCGAAGCGGTCGCCTTGGAGAGCGCCGAATTCCTGCCCGGCATCGTCGCTAAACTCGGCGAACGCCAGCTCGGGCGCGCGGTCTTCCAGGTCGAAGCGCCGCCGGCGGCCCGTAACGGTTCCGCCGCCCCCGCTTGGTTGCGCGCCGCCGGTACCGCCGTCGCCCCGAAGTCTCCGGCTCATGCCCGCTTGGTCGCTAACCTCTTCGACGGATGCTACGTCTGCGACAGCCTCGGGGATTTCCTGGGCTGGTGGCGCGCCAATCCAGGTTTCGAATTCTTCCTCGTCGCCACGACCGAGGGTGACCTCGTCGATCGCCGCGGCTTGGTCTTCGCGGGCCGCCCGCGGAAGGCTTCGACCGGCGCCGGTTCCAGCGTGTTTTCGCGTGAAAGCGAAATCCGCGCGGTCCGCGCCAAATTGGAGGCCGAGAACGACAAGCTCACCACGCTGAACGAACAGGCCCTCGGGTTGCAGGCTTCCATCGACACCCACGAAGTCGAAGTCACCAATCTCCGCGGCGCCACGCAGCTCGCCGCTCAGGAACTTTCCGTCGCGCAGGCCGATGAGCGTTCCGCGCGTTCGACCTTGGTCACCGCCGATGACCGGATCAACCGTGAGCAGCGCCAGTTGAACGAAATCGAGACGTCGAAGGCCGAGGCCTTGCTGCGCCGCGATCGCGCCCAGGAAACCCTGACCACCAAGGACACGCAGGTGGCGACCCTCCGGCAGGCGATCACCGACGGCGAGAAGGACGTGGAAGTCCGCCGCGCTGAAGCCGAGTTGCGCCGGAATTCCTTGGGCGAAGTCCGCCTCACCTTGGCCGAACAGCGCCAGCGCCTGGAATTGGTCGGTCGCGAGGTCTCGGATTTGGAGTCCCGCCGGGCCGAGGCCGCCAACCGCCTTGCGGCCCGCCGACAGGAAGGTCAAAGCAACGAACGTTTAATCGCCGACCTGAAGGCGCAAGGCGAGACCGCGCGCGCGACCTCCGTCCGCTTGGCCTCCGAGATTGAAGTTTCCGCCACCGAGTTGACCGCCTTGCGCGAGGAATTGGCGCAGAAGGACGGCCTCCTCGAAAGCGAGGACAAGGTCCTCTCCGTCGACCGCGAGCGCCTCCGCGAGAGGGATGCCCGCCTCAAGTCGCTGGAAGTGAACCTCGCGGAGCAGACCTCGCAGTGCGGCTTCATCGTCGAGAAGGTCCAAGCCGACCACCAGCTCGACGTTGCGACGGTCGATTGGCGTACCCAACTTTGGCTGTCGGAGGGTGAACCTGAAGGCGCCGCCGGTTTCGGTGACCTCGAGGAAACCGAAGAGGAGGGAAGCCGCTCCGCGCGTGCCGCCGTCGTGCGCCGCGGGGAACCGACCGAAGAGGATTTGGCCGCGTTGGCCGCGACGGACTGGCCGCCGTTGGTGCGGGAAATCGCCGAACTCCGTGACCGCATGGCCGGCATGGGCTCCGTCAACCTCGTCGCGGTCGAGGAATACTCCTCCCTGCGCGATCGCCACGACTTCCTGACCAAGCAGAGCGATGACCTTTGGAAGGCGAAGGAGGAGCTCACCAAGGCGATCGACGAGCTCAACCAGACCTCGCTCAAGCTCTTCACGGACACCTTCGAGCAGGTCCGGAAGAACTTCAAATTCACCTTTGAACGTCTCTTCGTGGGGGGGGCGGCGGACCTCACCATGGTTCAGGCCGAGGATCCGCTGGAAAGCGGCATCGAAATCGTGGCCCAGCCCCCGGGGACCAAGCTCAAGGGCATTTCCCTGCTTTCCGGTGGCCAGCGCACGATGACAGCCGTGGCCTTGCTCTTCGCCATCTACATGGTGAAGCCTTCCCCGCTGTGCGTGCTCGATGAGCTCGATGCGCCGTTGGACGACGCCAATGTCGGCCGCTTCACGGACATCATCCGCGAGTTCACCCGTTTTTCCCAGTTTGTCGTGATTACCCACAATAAGCGCACTGTTTCGGCGGCCGACGCCATCTTCGGGGCGACGATGCAGGAAAAGGGCGTGACCCGTCTCTTCTCGATGCGTTTCAACAAGGAGCGGGACGAGGCGGAACCGACCTCGCCGGGGGCCGGTTTTACGATGGCCCGCTGAGGTCGCTTGCATTGGCCCGTATTCCTCCTAAAGTCGGGGGCGTATGAGACGTATCCTCGCCGTGCTTTGCTTCGCGCCGGCCATGATGCTGGCGGCCGTTTCCTTCCAGGTCGACGGGAAGGACATCAACCGCGCCCAGCCTGGTGCCGGTACCGCCGACATGTTATCCCGCGTCATGCCGGCCGTCGTCAGCATCCGGACGGCCGCCACGATCCCCCCGGATTATCTGCGGCGCCTGAAGACCCGCATCGCGCCCGACGACCTCAAGTCGAATACCAAGACCGACCCCAAGACCGGCGAAGTGCAGATGTTCGTCGGGTTGGGCTCCGGCACGATCATCAATCCCGACGGCTATATCATCACCAACCGGCACGTGGTCATGATGCCTGACAACACGGTCGCCAAGCTGGCCTATGTCACGCTGTCGGATCGCCGTGAATTCAAGGCCCGCGTGCTCGCGGTGGATGACAAGACCGACATCGCCATCGTCAAGGTCGAGGAGCGCAACCTCCCGTTTGCGCGGCTCGCGGACAGCGATAAAGCCCGCGTCGGCGACCCGGTCTACGCGATCGGCAACCCGTTGGGCGTCGGGATGTCCGTCTCTTCGGGTATCGTTTCCGCCTTGGGCCGCTCGGGTTTGGGCCTGAATTACGAGGATTTCATCCAAACTGACGCCGCCATCAATCATGGCAATTCCGGCGGCCCGCTGGTTGATTTCGAAGGGCGCATCGTCGGCATGAACACCATGATTCGCACGGATGGCCGGGGCGAAGGGAACATCGGCATCGGTTTCTCGATTCCTTCCAATTTAATGCTGAGCATCGCGCTGGATCTCGCGAACTCGGGCAAGGTCGTCCGGGGTTTCGTCGGTCTTTTCGGTGAAGACCTCCCCGTGGAAGAATCCGCCAAGCTCACGCAGGCTCGGAACGGCGCCGTGCGCATCACGGAAGTGACGGCGGATTCCCCCGCGTCTCGGGGCGGCTTGCGCAAAGATGACGTCATCGTGGCGATCAACAACAAGCCGTTTGAGAATTGGAACGAACTGCGCCTCACCATCGCCAAGCGCCGGCCGGGCGACGTCATCCTGATGTCCATCATCCGCAAAGGGCAGGGGTCCCTGGTGCGCATCTCCGTTGCCGAGCGGCCCGCCGGAAGTTGAATCATGGGGTTGTTGAGCACCGTTCGTGATGTCGCGGGAGGTCGGCTTCCGCCGGCTACGCGTTTCGCGGTACTCTGCGGATTCGGCGTCTTCGTCGTCGGACTCCTGATCTTCAAGCCGGTGTCTGGCGGGGCTCCGGCAGCCCAGCCCTTGACCGCCGGTACGGTTCTGCTTCCGCCCGGGAATGCCTTGGCCGAGGCCCAGGCCTTATTGGACCCTTCCGCCGCCTATTTGCCGGCCGGGTCCCCCAAGTCGCCCTTGGCCGCGGTGGACGATGTCCAGGTGGACGACTCCCCCTTGGCGGGCTTCGACCCTATCCTACGCTTTGCCCCCGGCAAGCCAGTCGATTTGACCCTCGAATCCGAGAAGCCTGTCGCCCTCGTGCCGTATGCCGCCGTTCCCCTAAATCAGTGGGAACCTTTTAGTACCCTTGGTAGCGTCAATTTGACTCAACGAGCGATCGACCCGCGTAGCTTTTATTACGACGTTTCCGACGTTGGTGGGGCTAAAAAGTCCATTTTGAAGGGTAAAGTTACAAATATAAGTATTAAAAATGAAAGAAATGGGGCTAAAAGTGATAAAAACGCCCCACTCTTGTCCTCTTTGGAGCTGATTATCGGTATCGACTCCTTGGGTTTGCAGGCGCCCGCCCAAATTGTGCGATCTTCGGGGAATGCGGCCGTAGATGCGGCCGTGGTATCCTGGTCCAGCCAGGTCCCCTGGGCTAAGCGCCTCCCCCCGGGGTCGTATCGGGTAACCGTGGGTCCTTGAACGGGGAAACCGCCCTGTAAAAGGGTTGCAAAAATCCTCTTGACGATGGGTTGGGCGGTGGTCATTCAAACCCTCCCTTCACGTTCCCAATCAACGTCGACGGTTCGCCCCTGTAGCTCAGTTGGTAGAGCGCGTCCTTGGTAAGGACGAGGTCGCTGGTTCAAATCCAGTCGGGGGCTCCACCACTTCCACACCAGAACAATAGCAAAACAACCTCCTCACCACACAAAACCATGGCCAAAGAG
The DNA here is from genome assembly GCA_002293065.1 of Opitutia bacterium UBA957. Classification (GTDB taxonomy): domain Bacteria; phylum Verrucomicrobiota; class Verrucomicrobiia; order Opitutales; family UBA953; genus UBA953. The sequence continues at coordinate 46,050 of DBCN01000084.1, read as the reverse complement.
AAGTTCAATCGTACCAAGCCTCACGTGAATGTCGGCACCATCGGTCACATCGACCATGGCAAGTCCACCACGACCGCGGCCATCGTCGCCGTTCAGGCCCGCAAGGGTCTGGCTGAGACCAAGTCCTACGCCGAAATCACCAAGGGTGGTACGGTCCGTGACGCCACCAAGACCGTGACCATCGCTGCCTCGCACGTTGAGTACGAGTCCACCAACCGTCACTACGCCCACGTCGACTGCCCGGGCCACGCCGACTTCGTCAAGAACATGATCACCGGTGCTGCCCAGATGGACGGCGCCATCCTGGTCGTCTCCGCCGCTGACGGCGTCATGCCCCAGACCAAGGAGCACATCCTCCTCGCCCGCCAGGTCGGCGTGCCGAAGATCGTTGTCTGGCTCAATAAGGTCGACCTCTCCGAGCCCGACCTCATCGACCTCGTTGAAATGGAAGTCCGCGACCTCCTCAACAAGTACCAGTACGACGGCGACAACGCCAAGATCGTCCGTGGCTCCGCCACCGCCGCTCTCGACGCGACCCCCGAAGGCGAGCAGGCCATCCAGAACCTCCTGGACGCTCTCGACTCCGAAATCCCTGAGCCGAAGCGCGAAACCGACAAGCCTTTCATGATGTCCGTCGAAGACGTCTTCTCCATCACCGGTCGCGGCACCGTCGCCACCGGTCGTATCGAGCGTGGCGTGGTCAAGGTCGGCGAAGAAATCGAAGTCGTCGGTATGCGCGACACCATCAAGACCACCGTCACCGGCGTCGAAATGTTCCGCAAGGAGCTCGACCAAGGCCAGGCTGGCGACAACGTCGGTCTCCTCCTCCGTGGCGTCGAAAAGAGCCAAGTCGAGCGTGGCCAGGTGCTCGCCAAGACCGGCAGCATCAAGCCGCACACCCAGGGTAAGGCCCAGATCTACGTCCTCAAGCAGGACGAAGGTGGCCGCCACACCTCCTTCACGAACAACTATCGCCCGCAGTTCTTCTTCGGTACCTGCGACGTCACCGGCACCGTCATCCTCCCTGAGGGTGTCGAAATGGTGATGCCTGGCGACAACGTCACCATCACGATCGACCTCCAGAAGCCGGTCGCGATGGAAAAGGGACAGCGCTTCGCTCTCCGCGAAGGTGGTAAGACCATCGGCGCCGGCCAGATTCTTGACATCATCAAGTAATCAACCGCCGGAAGGCCTGACAACGGTGCCGTGGTTCCCTAAAAAGGAGCCCGGCATTTGTCACTTTCTAACAACCAGCACAGGACGGTAGCTCAATTGGCAGAGTAGCGGTCTCCAAAACCGTTGGTTGGGGGTTCGACTCCCCCCCGTCCTGCCACCTTCCACTTCAAACTCCTTCACCCACACCCATGTTCGGCCGCCTCCGCACTTTCTGGAACGAGACCCTCACCGAGGTCTTCGTCAAGGCAACATGGCCGTCGCCGAAGGAGCTCGTGGATTCCACCCTCGTCGTGATCGCGGCGGTCGCCCTCCTGGGCGCCGTCGTTTTCCTCTGCGATTTTTCCCTCTCCAATTTCGTGCAGTTCGCGACCCAACTGGTCCGCTAAGTCCCCATGTCGAACACCTCTTCCGATTTCCGCTGGTACACGCTCCAGACCCTCTCGAACAACGAGAGCAAGGTGAAGCGCACCCTTGACCGCACCATCAAGGAAGAGGAGATGGGAGACTTCGTCGCCGAGATCCTGATGCCCGTCAAGACGGTGAAGGATTTCCGCAACGGCAAGAAGCGCGAAAGCGAGATGAAGCTGTACCCATCGTACCTCTTCGTCCGCGCCCGTCTCTTTGACGACGAAGGCAGCCTCCTCGAAGGCCCTTGGAATTTCCTCAAGAAGACCGATGGCGTCATCGGCCTCATCGGCGGCATGAATCCGGTCCCGCTCCGCCAGGAAGAGATCAATACGATCATCCAGCAGATGGCGGATGCGGCCGACAAGGTCGTTCCGAAGGTCAGCTTCCACGTCGGTGAACGCGTCAAGATCACCGACGGTCCTTTCGCCAATCTCTCCGGTAACATCGACACCATCGACGCCGACCGCGGCCGTCTCCAGGTCTCGGTGGATATCTTCGGTCGCTTGGCGCCCGTCGAGCTCGAGTTCTGGCAGGTCGAACGAGACGACCGCGAATAATCCCTCTTTCAACTAAACCCACTCATTCTACACAACCATGGCTAAGAAAGTCGTCGGCGAAATCAGGCTCCAGCTCCCCGCAGGTGCCGCTAACCCTGCTCCTCCTGTCGGCCCCGCTCTGGGTGCCAAGGGCGTCAACATCATGGCGTTCTGTAAGGAGTTCAATGCCAAGACCAAGGACCAGGCTGGCATGATCCTGCCGGTCATCATCTCCGTCTACCAGGATAAGTCCTTCACGTTCATCCTGAAGTCCCCGCCCGCTTCCGTCCTCCTCAAGAAGGCCGCGAAGATCGAGAGCGGTGCCGCCGTGCCGAACCGCGATAAGGTCGGCAAGGTCACCAAGAAGCAGCTCCTCGAAATCGTCGAGCTGAAGAAGAAGGACCTCAACGCCATCAACCCCGAGAACGCCGCCCGCATGATCGCCGGCACGGCTCGCTCGATGGGCATCGAAGTCGTCGGTTAATTTTCACCCAAACCTAAACCCAACTACCCACTGCATCCCGCAGGAGACCAAAAGTCGCTATGAGCAAAAAACCCAGCAAGCGCTACCGCGCCGCCCAACAGGTCGCCGACCTGAAGGCCAAGTATGACGTCAACCAGGCCGCCGAGATCATCAAGAAGATGCCCGGCACCAAGTTCGACGAAACCGTGGAGATCTCCGCCTTCTTGGGCGTCGACCCCAAGCAGTCGGACCAGATGGTCCGCGGCACCGTCTCCCTCCCGAATGGTTCGGGTAAGAAGATCAAGGTCCTCGCCTTTACCGAAAACGCCGCCGAAGCCCTCGCCGCTGGCGCTGACTACGCCGGCCTCGCCGACCTGATCGCCAAGGTCAACGGCGGCTTCCTCGACTTCGACGTCGCCATCTCGACCACCTCCGCGATGAAGGACGTCCGTCAGGTCGCCCGCGTCCTCGGTCCGAAGGGCCTCATGCCGAACCCCAAGTCCGGCACCGTTTCCGACGACATCCCGAAGACCATCAAGGAAGTCAAGGCCGGCCGCGTTGAGTTCAAGATGGACAAGACCGGCAACATCGTGGTCGTCGTCGGCAAGAAGTCCTTCACGGCGCAGCAGCTCTCCGAGAACGCCGCCGTGGCCCTCGCGGCCCTCGTCAAGGCCCAGCCCGCTGGCTTCGCCGGCGGTCGCTTCATCAAGTCCCTCACCCTCAGCGCCTCGATGAGCCCCGGCGTGAACATCGACCTCAAGCCCTACTCGGCTGCCGTCGTCGCCTAATCACCCAACCCTCACCGAAAGCACACGAACATGCGCGCTGAAAAACAATTCCTCGTCGACGAAGTGGCCGCCCAGTTGGCCACCTCGAACTACCTCCTGATCGCCAACTTCACCGGTGTCACCGTCGAAGACGCGACCAAGGTGCGTACCCAGCTCCGTGAACACGGCGCCGAGTACCACGTCGTGAAGAACAGCATCCTCACGATCGCCGCCAAGCAGGCGAACCTCCCCGACTTCTCGCAGCAGCTCGTCGGCCATACGGCCCTCGTGACCGGCGGCAAGAACCCCACGGGCGTCGCCAAGGTGCTCGTCACCTTCTTCAAGGACTTCTCCAAGCTCGAAGTGAAGGCCGGCGTCTTGGACTCCAAGATCCTCACCAAGGCGGAAGTCGAAGCGCTCTCCAAGCTGCCTTCCCTCGACGGCATCCGCGCCCAGCTCCTCTCGCTGCTCTCGACCCCGGCTTCCTCGCTCGTCCGCCTCTTGGACGCGAAGCGCCAGAAGGACGAGACGGCCGCCTAAGACCCTTTCCCCGCAAACGCTGGTCCATGTGGATCAGTGGGCGCGGGGGGAAACCCAAAACCAAAAACCAACACACATCCAAAGAATACCGGTTAGGGGCCTCGTGCTCTCAATTGTCCTCTCGTAGGACGCTAACCGTTCAAGGAACCAAAGTATCATGAGCAACATCACCAAAGAACAAGTCATCGAGTTTTTGAGCGCCCAGAGCGTCCTCGAAATCGCCGGCCTCGTTAAGGAACTCGAAACCAAGTGGGGCGTTTCCGCCGCCGCTCCGGTCGCCGTCGCCGTCGCTGGTGCCGCCGCCGCCGCTCCTGCCGAAGAGAAGACCACCTTCGACATCATCCTCAAGGCCAAGGGTGCTACCCCGATCAACGTCATTAAGGAAGTCCGCGCCATCACCGGCCTGGGCCTCAAGGAAGCCAAGGACCTGGTCGACGGCGCTCCGAAGCCCGTCAAGGAAGGCGTCTCCAAGGACGAAGCCAAGGACATCGAAGCCAAGCTCAAGGCCGCCGGTGCCGAGGTCGAAGTCAAGTAACCTTACCTACGCGCATTAGCGCGTTCCGCCAAGCGGGGAGGGGAGTGGCCCTCCAGGGTCACCCCCTCTCCCTCTTGTTTTCCCCCGGCCGCCTGAACCGTCCCCTTCAGGCAAACACCACACCAGCCACTCTCGAGAATCCTCCACGTCATGTCGCAAGCTCGCAATAACTTCGGTAAACTCAGCGAAGTCATTCCTCCGCCGAACCTCATCGAGAACCAGATTTTCTCGTTCAATGATTTTCTGCAGTTGGACACGAACGCCCCTGCCCGCAACAACCTCGGTCTCGAGGCGGTCTTCCGCGAGGCCTTCCCGGTCGAGAGCAACAACGGCAACTTCCGTCTCGAGTACCTCGAGTACGCTTTGGTCCTCCCCAAGTCCACCGAGCTCGAGTGCATCCGCGAAGGCACGACCTACGCGATTTCCGTGATGCTGAAGCTGCGCCTCCGCGAAAAGGGCGCCTTCAAGGACGAAGAAATCCTCATGGGCGAAGTCCCCATGATCACCGATCGCGGTTCCTTCATCGTCAACGGCGCCGAGCGCGTCGTCGTCTCCCAGCTGCACCGCAGCCCGGGCATCTGCTTCGAAGAATCGGCCCACACGAGCGGCAAGACGCTCCACGCTTTCCGTATCATCCCCGACCGCGGCACCTGGATCGAAGTCCAGTTCGACCAGAACGATCTCCTCTGGGTCTACCTCGACCGCCGTCGCCGTCGCCGCAAGTTCCTCGTCACGACCTTGCTCCGCGCCTTCGGTTACAAGGACGACAAGGACATCCTCGGCCTCTTCTACAAGTCCCGCGACCTGACCGCCAAGGCGGCCCTCGATCTCGAACCCGAAGAACTCGCCCACCTCGTCTACGCCGACCCGATCGTCGACGTCGAGACCGGCAAGGTCGTCGCCAAGCAGTACGACAAGCTTTCCCGCGAAACGCTCAAGGAAATCCACAAGCAGCTGCCGAAGCAGAAGTTTGGCGTGTTCGACACGAGCTTCGATGAAGGCGCGGTCATCCTTTCCCTCCGTAAGGACATCGGTTCCGTCCGCAACGAAGAGGAAGCCCTCAAGGAAATCTTCCGCAAGCTCCGTCCCGGCGAGCCCGTCAACGTCAAGAGCGCCCGTGCGCACATGCAGCGTCTCTTCCAGGATGCGCTCCGTTACGACCTGGGTCGCGTCGGCCGTTACAAGCTGAACCAGAAGCTCGGCCTCGAGGTCTCCCTCGACACGCGCACGATCACCCCTGAGGACATCGTGGAAGCCACCAAGCTCCTTTGCCGCCAGCGTTCCTCCGAAGCCAAGAGCGACGACATCGATCACCTCGGTAGCCGCCGCGTCCGCAATGTCGGCGAACTCCTCGCGAACCAGTGCCGCGCCGGCCTCAAGAACGTCATCAAGACCGTCAAGGCCCGCATCAACGAGTACGACCAGAGCGTCGACTCCATCACCCCGCAGAAGCTCGTCAACCCGAAGCCTTTCGGCAATTCGATCCGCGAGTTCTTCGCGCGCAGCCAGCTGTCCCAGTTGATGGACCAAATCAACCCGCTCGCCGAGCTGACGCACAAGCGTCGTCTCTCCGCCCTCGGGCCTGGTGGTCTCAACCGCGACCGCGCCGGCTTCGAAGTCCGCGACGTCCATCCTTCGCACTACGGCCGCATCTGCCCGATCGAGACCCCGGAAGGTCCGAACATCGGTTTGATCAACTCCCTCTCCACCTACTCGCGCATCAACGAGTTCGGCTTCATCGAAGCCCCGTACCGCAAGGTCGTGCGTGGCAAGGTCACCGACAAGGTCGAGTTCATGACGGCCGACCAGGAAGAAAAGTTCAAGGTCGCCCAGGCCAACTCCGAGCTCGACGACTCCAGCCGCCTCAAGGGCAAGGTCACCGTCCGTTCGCGCGACGACATTCTCGAAGTCGATCCGGAAGACGTCGATTACATGGATGTCTCCCCGCAGCAGGTTGTCTCGGTCGCTGCCGCCCTCATCCCTTTCCTGGAGCATGACGACGCGAACCGCGCACTCATGGGTTCTAACATGCAGCGCCAAGGCGTGCCGCTCGTTATCACCGAAGCTCCTTACGTCGGTACCGGCCTCGAACGCCGCGTGGCCATCGACTCCAAGACGGTCGTCGTCTCCGAAGGCCCCGGCATCGTGGCCGCCGCTGACGCCCGTCGCATCATCGTGACGAAGGACGGCGAAGTGCCCCCGAATTCCCTCGAGAACAAGAAGTTCAAGACCGAGGCGGCCAAGGGCGTCTATGTTTACGACCTCCGCAAGTTCCTGAAGACCAATTCCTCGACCTGCTTCAACCAGCGTCCGCTGGTTCGTCGCGGCGACAAGGTCAAGGCGGGCGATATCATCGCCGATGGCGCCGCCACCGATAAGGGCGAACTCGCCCTCGGTCGCAACGTCCTCGTCGGCTTCATGCCATGGAACGGTTACAACTTCGAAGACGCGATCCTCCTCTCCGAGCGCATGCTCAAGGATGACGTGTTCACCTCGATCCACATCGAAGAATTCGAAGTCACCGCCCGCGACACCAAGCTCGGGCCGGAACAGATCACGCGCGACATCCCGAACCTCGGTGAAGAAGCGCTCCGCAACCTGAACCGCGACGGCGTCATCCGCATCGGTGCCGAGGTGAAGCCGGACGACATCCTCGTCGGGAAGATCACCCCGAAGTCCGAAGGCGACCTCGCTCCGGAAGAGAAGCTCCTCCGCGCCATCTTCGGCGAAAAGGCCCGCGACGTGAAGGACACCTCCCTCCGCGTGCCGTCCGGCATCTCCGGCATCATCATGGACGTGAAGGTTTCTTCGCGCACCGACAAGGATGACGGCCGCCTCTCCCCGAACGACCAGCGTCGTGCCCTCAAGAAGGTCAACGAAGAGTACCGCACCGCCGATTCCCGCCTCCGCGAGGAAATGACGGAATCCCTCTCGAACATCCTCCTCGGCGAAAAGATCCCGCTGGACGTCAAGAATTCCGAAACCGGCGAAGCCATCATCCCGGCCAACCGCAAGATCACCAAGACGCTGCTGCGTCGCCTGGCCTCCGTCTCCCGCACCATCGAGATGAACGATTCGCCGGTGAAGCAGAAGATCCGTCAGATCGTCGACGGCTACCATCGCCGCTTCGACGAACTCGAACAGGAGCGCGCCCGCAAGGTCGAAGCCATCGAACAAGGCATCGACGAGGGCGGCGCCATCAAGAACGTCAAGGTCTACATCGCCACGAAGCGCAAGATCCAGGTCGGCGATAAGATGGCCGGTCGTCACGGCAATAAGGGCGTCGTCGCCCGCATCGTCCCGGTTGAAGACATGCCCTTCCTCGCGGACGGCACCCCGGTCGACATCTGCCTCAACCCGCTCGGCGTGCCTTCGCGCATGAACGTCGGTCAGGTTCTCGAAACGCACCTCGGTTGGGCTTGTTCCAAGCTCGGCCTCAAGGTCGCCACCCCGATCTTCGACGGCATCCCTGAGCAGAAGATCCGCGAATACCTCAAGCAGGCTGGTCTGCCGGAAACCGGCAAGGCCATGCTGACCAACGGTCACACCGGCGAAGCCTTCGACCAAGACGTCGTCGTCGGCTACATCTACATGATGAAGCTGAACCACTTGGTCGCGGACAAGATCCACGCCCGCGCCACCGGTCCGTATAGCCTCATTACCCAGCAGCCGCTCGGCGGTAAGGCCCAGTACGGCGGTCAGCGTTTCGGCGAAATGGAAGTGTGGGCCCTCGAAGCGTACGGCGCCGCCTACACGCTCCAGGAACTCCTCACCGTCAAGTCCGACGACGTCGCCGGCCGCACCAAGATCTACGAACAGCTCGTCAAGGGCGACAACACCCTCGTCAGCGGCACCCCGCAGTCCTTCAACGTTCTGATGAAGGAAATGCAGGCCCTCTGCTTGGATGTCCGCCTCGGCTCCACCACCACGCCTGAACGCAGCTAATCCGCCCCGCGAACCACGACTAAATCCTTACAGACATGATTCATCCGGAGCACACCCCCGAGTTCACCCCCAACGAAGCCAAGGAACAGTCCTTCGACTTCGTCTCCATCTCGATCGCCTCGCCCGAGGAGATCGTGGCTTGGACGGGCGAACAGTTCCTCGACGAGCTCGACGAACACGGCAATCGCAAGGTCAAGGGCCTCAAGGAAGTTAAGAGCCCTGAGACCATCAACTACCGTTCCTTCAAGCCCGAGCCCAACGGCCTCTTCTGTCAGCGCATCTTCGGTCCGGTGCGCGACTACGAGTGCTACTGCGGCAAGTACAAGAAGGTGAAGTACAAGGACGTCGTCTGCGACAAGTGCGGCGTCGAAGTCACCGTTTCCCGCGTCCGTCGCGAACGCATGGGTTACATCCGGATGGCGATTCCGGTCTCCCACATCTGGTTCCTGAAGAGCATGCCCAGCCGCCTGTCGCTGATGCTCGACATGACCACCCGTCAGCTGGAGCAGGTCATCTACTACCAGAAGTACCTGGTCGTCGACCCGGGCCAGACCGGCATGCAGGAAAAGGAACTCCTCGACGAGGAAAGCTACCGCCGCGCCGTCGAACAGCATGGTCCCGACGCCTTCAAGGCCCGCATGGGTGCGGAAGCCCTCCAACAGCTTCTGAAGAAGATGGATCTCGCCGCGACCGTCGAAGGTCTCCGCGACCAGCTCCGCTCCACGCGCTCCAAGCAGATCAAGAAGAAGGTCGCCCGCCGCATGAAGATCATCCAGGGCTTCCTGGCTTCCGGCAAGCGTCCGGAGCACATGATCCTGACGATCCTCCCGGTGATCCCGCCGGACCTCCGTCCGCTCGTGCCGCTCGAAGGCGGTCGCTTTGCGACCTCCGACTTGAACGACCTCTACCGTCGCGTCA
>DBCN01000084.1:19553-36741 GCA_002293065.1 Opitutia bacterium UBA957 | reverse complement strand
TCATCAACCGCAACAACCGCCTCAAGCAGCTCATCCAGATGAAGACGCCCGACGTCATCATCCACAATGAAATGCGCATGCTGCAGGAAGCGGTGGACGCCCTCCTCGACAACGGTCGTCACGGCAAGCCCGTCAAGGATCGCGATCGTCAGCTCAAGTCCATCAGCGACATGCTGAAGGGCAAGCACGGCCGTTTCCGTCAGAACTTGCTCGGTAAGCGCGTCGACTACTCGGGTCGTTCGGTCATCGTCATCGGTCCGGAGCTCAAGCTCAACCAGTGCGGTCTCCCGAAGAAGATGGCGCTCGTCCTCTTCGAGCCGTTCATCATCCGTCGCCTCAAGGACCTGGGCCTCGCCCACACCGTCCGCGGCGCCCGCAAGCACATCGAGCAGAAGAAGCCCGAAGTCTGGGACATCCTGGAGGAAGTGACCCGTGGTCACCCGGTCTTCCTGAACCGCGCCCCGACGCTCCACCGTCTCTCGATCCAGGCTTTCGAGCCCGTCCTCATCGAAGGCGACGCGATCCGCCTGCACCCGCTCGTGTGTACCGCTTACAACGCGGACTTCGACGGTGACCAAATGGCCGTGCACGTCCCGCTGTCCTTGGAAGCCATCATGGAGTGCAAGCTCCTGATGATGTCCACGAACAACATCTTCTCGCCTTCGAGCGGTAAGCCGATCCTCACGCCGTCGCAGGACATCGTGCTGGGTTCGTACTACCTCACCCTCGAACCCGCGAACAAGCCCGCCGCCGCGACCCACCTTCCGGTGATCGGGTCCGTCGACGAGGCCAACTACGCCGAAGCCGAAGGGGCGCTGCACTTCCATGACTGGGTGCGCTACGCCAACCCTGACTTCGGTCGCGACACCGTCCACGGTGACAAGACCTCCCGCACGATCGTGACGACCCTCGGTCGCATCATCTTCAACACGATCTGGCCCACCGAACTCGGCTTCTTCAACGAAACCGTGAAGAAGGGGCAGCTCGGTGACCTCATCCTGAAGACGTACAAGTCCGTCGGCCGCGAGGCTTCGATTCCGGTCTTGGACGCCCTCAAGGACACGGGTTTCCGCATCGCCACCCGCGCCGGCATCTCGATCGGCGTCAGCGATATGATCTACCCGAAGGAGAAGGACGATGTCGTCAAGCAGGCGACCGCCAAGGTCCGCGAATTCCAGCGCCAGAACGAAGCCGGTACAATCACCAACGACGAACGCCGTAACAAGGTCGTCGATACCTGGTCCGGTGCGACGAACACGATCGCCCAGTCGGTGTACAACACGCTTTCGGAATCCGCGAAGGTGGCTGGCGTCCGCAAGGGTGACCCGCGCAACACGCACCGCATGATCATCAACCCGGTGTACGCCATGATGGATTCCGGCGCCCGTGGTAACAAGGCCCAGGTCAAGCAGCTTTGCGGCGCCCGTGGCCTCATGGCCAAGCCTTCCGGCGAAATCATCGAACGCCCGATCTTGTCTTCGTTCCGCGAAGGCCTCTCGGTCCTCGAGTACTTCATCTCGACGCACGGCGCCCGTAAGGGTCTGTCCGACACCGCGCTGAAGACCGCTGACGCCGGTTACATGACCCGTAAGCTCTGTGACGTGGCCATGGATGTGATCGTCACCGACGACCATAACCTCTCCTCCGGCACCGAAGTCATCACCCTCGGTGATGCCGCCATCGGTCGCCACCTCTCGATTGACGTCCTCAATCCTTCCGGTGCCGCCAAGGCCTTGGCCAAGGCCGACACCGCCCTCACCGAGGAGCTGGTGGCCAAGTTGCGCGACGCCGGCGTGGATCGCGTGGCCGTCCGCATGCCGAACGGCGTCTGGAAGAACACCATCTATGACGGTGACGAAATCCTCGTCCCCCTCGCCGACCGCATCGTGGGTCGCTGCCCGTCCGACGACGTCTTCAACCCGCTGAATCCTTCGGAAATCATCGTCCGCTCGGGCGAACTGATCACCGAAGACATCGCGAAGCAGATCGAAAAGGTCGGCCTCGACCGCGTCAAGGTCCTCTCGCCGCTCACCCATATGATGGTGAACGCCATCCCGCCGAAGTCCTACGGCCTCGATCCTTCCACGGGTCGCATCGTCGAGCGCGGCACGGCGGTCGGCATCATCGCCGCCCAGTCCATCGGTGAGCCCGGCACCCAGTTGACCATGCGTACGTTCCACATCGGTGGCGTCGCTCAGCTCAAGACTCCTGAAATCAAGGCCAAGAACGCCGGCCGCGTGCAGTTCGTCGACCTCAACACGGTCGAACTGAAGGACGCCTTCGTCGCCGTCAACGGCACCGGTTCCATCCGCGTCCTCAACGAAGCCAACCAGTCGCTCGAAGAATACCGCATCCTCGCCGGTACCGTCATCAACGTGAAGGACGGCAAGAACGTGAAGAAGGACGAGCTCATCGCCGCTTGGGATCCGAACAACACCTCGATCCTCGCGAACAGCGCCGGTCGCATCCGTCTCTTGGACATGATCTCGGGCGTGACCTACAATGAAGAACGCGACCCGTCCAACAACGCGTTCTACAAGTCCGTCATCGAACACTCCGACGAACAGAATCCCCAGATCCAGATCGTCGACGCCCAGGGCGCCAACCTCGGGACGTTCTCCATCCCGGCCGGCGCCCGCGTCCTCGTGGACGAAGGTGACGTCGTCGCCCAGGGTAGCGAACTCGCGAAGATTCCCCGCCAGGCGGCCAAGACCCAGGACATCACCGCCGGTCTCCCCCGCATTTCCGAGCTCTTCGAAGCCCGTCCGCCGAAGGACGCCGCCGAGATCGCCAAGATCGATGGGGAAGTCGAATTCCAGCCCTCGATCCGCGGCAAGAAGCGCCTCGTCATCAAGGACTCCATCGGTCGCGAAGAGGAGCACCTCATCCCGCACGGCAAGCACATCATCGTCGCCGCTGGCGAAAAGGTGAAGCAGGGCCAGTGCCTGACCGAAGGGGCCGTCGATCCGCACGACATCCTCGACATCTTGGGCCAGTCCCGCGTCCAGGACTACCTCATCACCGAAATTCAAAAGGTGTACCGTTCGCAGGGCGTCGTCATCAACGACAAGCACATCGAAATCATCGTCTCGCGTATGCTCCGTAAGGTTCGCATCTCCGAGCCGGGCGACTCCGATTACCTCTGGGGCGAGCAGGTCGACCGCAGCACCCTGGCTGAAGTCAACCGCTCCATCCACGAGCGCGGTGGCCAAATCGCCGAGTACGAGCCGATCCTCCTGGGTATCACCAAGGCATCCTTGGAGACCGAATCCTTCATCTCGGCCGCTTCCTTCCAAGAAACGACCCGCGTCCTCACCGACGCTGCGACGATGGCCAAGCGCGACTTGCTGACGGGCTTCAAGGAGAACGTCATCATGGGTCACTTGGTGCCGGCCGGTACTGGTTTGCCCCTCTACCGCCGCATCAAGGTAAGTCCTACGGTAGAGTCTGCGGGGGCCTAATTAGTCTTAAGTCGATATATATAAACAACTTAAATGACCTCATCACCTTCTAGGGTGGTGGGGTCTTTTTTTACCTATTCGACTCAACTGGGGTGGTTTGGGGGTTGAAGCACTGCGAACCTTGGGCTTATTTTTAAGCCCACTCCCCGCTAACCCTATGCCTAAGGTCCGCTTCCTTGTTGCCGCTGCGCTTCTCTCCACGTCCGTTTGTGCGCATGCCGCCAATCTTTTCCCGACGTCTCCACTGATCCAGGTCGGAGATGACCTCGATATCCTTTTCGACTCCGCGGTCGCTTTGGAAGTCACCGACAACCTTTACTCGGCCGCGACCAAGACCGCGTCGACTTCATGGACGGTGACGCCGGGCCTGACGCTCGAGTACGGCAAGGACTCGCCCCTGGCGCTGACCCTTTCCGCCAAGCGCGGCTACGTTTACTTCAACAAGTCCAGCTTGGCCTCCCTGGAGGATTCCCGCGACAACCTGAGCGGCAATCTGCGCTACGCCCCGGGCGGCCCCCTTACCGTCACGCTGGATTCCTCCTACCGCGTGACGGCCCGTAACGACGAGCTCGCGGCTCAAGGTATCGACAGCGTCCTCCTTGGTGCGACCTTGGTCCGCCAGTCCAACTACAGCCATAACGTGGACGTCGGTTACCAGCTGACCGAGCGTACCAAGGTGAATGTGGGCTTCATCAACACCTACAACCACTACCTGAACCCGACGAAGCTGCGCTTCCCGTTCAGCGACGTGAACGATGTGGCTTATGCCACCAAGAAGCTCGATCCACTCTGGGATACCATCAACAACAACACCAATTCCCTGACCGAGCTGAACACCAAGAGCATCCCGGTCAGCGTTGATTATCAAGCCCCCGGCGAAAAGATCACCTACGGTTTCAAGTACCAGCACGACATCACCGATTACTCGGCCGCCCCTTACTTCTCTCAAGCCGGTGATGGCACGGCCAACCCTCCTGCTGGCAGCACGGTTCGTCCTGCCTTGCCCGCGCAGCAGCTCGTGAAGGACTTCTACGGCCTCACCGCCAAGGGCCAAGCGACCGAGTCCGGTAAACTCAATGTGACGGCCAAGGTTGGTTATGCGGTCTCCAAGACCGACGCTCAGCCCAGCTCGGGCGACCCTTCCTATTCCGTGACCCTGTCCCATACGTTGACCGAGATGATCACGCAGACGCTGACCTTCTCGCGCGATACGACCGCTTCCTCGGCCGGCGGCGTCACGGCTTCGAAGACCTACACGTACGGAGCTAACTTCAACGCCGCCACGGACCTGACGCTCAATCTCTCCGTCACCAAGAGCGATGTGCTGTCGGGCACGACGGGCGTCGATACCATGGTCTACACCTTGGGTGCCGACTATAAGTATAATTCCCACCTCAGCCTTCAGGCTGGGTATAATCTGACGGATTCCAAGATTCCAGCCGCCCCCTCGGCTAACTTCCAAGCCAATACCTTCACGCTTTCGGCTGCTTTCCGCTACTAAGGCGAAAGCCCCAAGGCTAGCACTAGGGCGGACGGTCTGATTGACCGACCGCCCTTTTTCATGCATCTTTACCCCATGTCTCTCGGATCAAAGTTCTTTGGGCTCTTGGGCCTCATGGTCCTCGCTTCCGTGTCGCTCTTCGCCGCGGATAAGGAAGAGACCCTGCAGGTGGGTAAGCCGCGCGCCGAAGAGCCCGCCAAGCCCGCCGACCCCGCCAAGCCCGCCGAAGTGACGACGAAGTCCAGCTATTGCCTGCGGGCCCGGGACTTCATTCGCGTCGGCGTCATCAACGAGGCGGACACGCTCATCGAGCGCCGCATCAACCCCGATGGCACCATCGACATTCCTTTCCTCAAGACCCTCGTCCCCATCGCCGGTCTGACCATCACCGAAGCACAGGCTGAAATCACCAAGCGCTTCCGCCGTTACTTCAAGGAGCCGCAGGTCGTCATCACCATCGTAAATTACGCCGAGCGCCGCGTCTATGTCTCGGGCTACGTGGGCAAGCCCGGCCCCGTGAATATCCCTCCCGAAGAGAACCTCACCCTGGGTAAGGCGCTCTCCATGGCCGGTGGCATCCTGGCCCGCGGCCGCCGTTCCGATGTCGCCATCAAACGCACGCGCGACGGCAAGCTCGTGACCATCGTCAAAGACGTCCGGAAGATCGACTCCGGCGATGAACCCGACTTCGTCCTCGAGGACGACGATGCCATCTACGTCGACGACAGCAAATTCTGAACCCCATGGCCGAAAAAACCCAGAAGCCTGAGGATGATCAGGATGACTCCGCCGCGCGCGGCCGTGGCTACGGTAGCTATGGCAACTACGGCAACTATGGCGGCAACTACGGCGGCGGGTATGGTGCCGGCTATGGTCAGGGTGGCTACGGACGTTACGGCGTGAAAGAGGGCGGCAATCCGCTCTACGCCTACATCGCGATGCTGCGGGAGCGCTTCTGGTGGCTCATCCTGGCCGTCCTCGTGGGTGTGACCATCGCCCTTGTCCTGACTTACCAGACGATGCCGGAATATCGCGCGGTCGGCAAGCTCCGCGTTTTCCGCATGGCCCCCGATGTCACGGCGAACAACACCGCGGCGAACAACAACTTCAACATCACGACCAACGACGACTTCTATACGGCCGTCGAATCGATGCGCAGCACGGGCATCATCGAAAGCGTTTCGCGCCAGCTCACCATCGACGAGAAGAAGCGGGTCATCGAGCCCTACCAGCAAGGGAACATCTTCAGCGGTCCGCTCTCCGAGCAGGAAGTCTTTGGCCGCCAGCGCGCCATCAACCCCCTGAAGTCGACCTTCGTGGTCACCGTCGAGTTCACCCACCCGAACCGTGATTTGGCCCGGCAGGTGGCCGGGATCTTCTGCAAGGCCATCCAAAAGAACAGCGAAGACGAGCGCCTCACCATCACCAACCCGTTGGTGGAAAAACTGCGCAGCGAGATCGACCTGATCGAGGAACGCCTCCGGAAGCTGTCCGACAAGCGGAGCGACCTCATCAAGACCCAGAAGTTGCTCTCCATCGCCAAGGACACCACGACCTTGAACACCGAGCGCGGCGTGCTCGTCCGGAATCGCGAAGATGCCCGCAAGCAGATCGATGAACTGGAGATCATCTGGAAGCTGATCCTGGAGTATAAGACGGCCGGGAAGGACGCCTATGACATCGCCCAGGTTCGCACGGATGAGCGCGTCGCCGCGCTTGGCCCCAAGGTGACCGAACTCCGGGTGCTGGTCAGCACCATGGAGAAGAAGTATACGGACGAGCATCCGACGCTCATCCAGACGCGGGCCCAGCTCGACCAGACCCAGAAGGAGTTGACCCAAGCGGTCGCCAACTCGGTCAACCGCATCCAGGCTTCGGTCCAGAATGCCCGTTCCAGTTACGACGCCATCGTCGCCAACCTCGAGCGCAAGGACGACGAGATCTATCGGCTCCAGGCCGCCAACAACGAGCTCGAGCGCGTCGACAAGGAAATCCGCGGTCAGGAGGAGTTCCTCGCCCGGCAGAAGCAGAATTACGAAGAGCAGAAGCTGCGTTCGTCGACCTCGGGCACCAGCACCTCGATCAAGATCCAGGAGATGCCCTCCGTGGCCGATCGCCCGGTGAACAAGAACTACTACATGAACGCCTTGACCGGCATGGGACTCGGTCTGCTGGTGGGCTTTGGCCTCATCGTCTTGATGGGTTCCTTCGACGACCGGGTGAAGTCCGCGAAGGACGTGGAGATGGGCCTGGGCCTGCCTTTGCTCGGTACCGTACCCAAGGTCACCGAGGCGGTGGGTCCCGATCGGGCGCTCTTGGCCCGCCAGGATAAGGACAAGGTCGCGACCGAGGCTGTCCGCGCGATCTACTCCGCGATGAAGGTCAGTCCCGCCACGGCGAACAGCCGCGTCTTCCTGGTGACCTCGACCCGCCCGGGCGAAGGTAAGACCTTCGTCGTCACCAATCTGGCGCTCAGCTTCGCCCAGCACGCGGAGCGCGTGCTCGTCATCGATGCGGACTTGCGCCTGCCCAACGTCGGCCCCTCCCTCGGTTTTTCCGGTGATGGTGGCGTGAGCCGTTGGTTCAACGGGGAGATGACCTTGGACGAGGCGATCGTGCGCGACGTGGCGCCCGGCCTGGATGTCCTGCCGGTCGGCATGAGTTGCCGCAACCCGACGCAGGTCATCAACAACCCCAAATTCCTCGCCATGTTGGACGAGATGAAGACCCGTTACGACCGCATCTTCATCGACTCGCCGCCGATCGGGGCGGTCTCCGATGCCTTGCACCTCGTTCCGAAGGTCGACGGCGTCATCTACGTGGTCCGCTTCAACCTCGTCCACATGCGGAACGCCGGCTCCTGCCTGGGTCGTTTGGCCGAGACCGGCGTGCCGATCCTGGGGGCGGTCCTGAACCGCATGTCCATCCGGATGGCCTCCGTGTACACGGACTCCTACGACCCCGCCAACAAGAAGTATTATATTGATAGCGAAGGTTCGGACTCGTCCGGCTGAGCCCCGCCCGTTTCAATCCGGAGGTCGTCCCCCCTATGCGTCGCTTCCTTCCCCTGGTTTTGGCCTTTGTCTGCGTCGGCTGCGAAACCGTCCCGGGCACGGGCCGGACGCAGCTCAATTTCGTCAGCAACTCCGAGGTCGCCAGCATGGCGGCGGGCGAGTTCGCCAAGATGAAGAAGTTGCCCAACGATCCGCGTCTTGCCCAGATTCGCCGGATCGGACTCAACATCGTGGCGGTGGCGCGCAAGGAGGACAAGCAGGGCGTGCTCCCGCCCGCGAATCAATGGCAGTTCGCCGTCATCGACGATAAATCACCCAACGCTTTCGCCATGCCCGGCGGTAAGATCGGTTTCAACGTCGGCATGTTCCCTTACGCCAGCACCGACGACGACATCGCGGTCATCCTCGGTCATGAAGTGGCCCACGTCCTCTGCCAGCATAGCAGCGAGCGGATTTCACAAGGCCTGCTGGTCCAGTTGGGGGCGGTCGCCGTCGACGAAGCCACCAAGAAGAAGTCGGCCCAGACCCGGCAGGCTTGGATGGCGGGTTTCGGCCTCGGCAGCCAGTTCGGGCTCCTCCTGCCGTTCAGCCGTGCGCATGAATCGGAGTCCGATCGCCTCGGTCTCATCTTCATGGCTCGGGCCGGTTACAACCCGGAAGCCGCCCCGGCTTTCTGGCAGCGTTTCGCCAAGGCGGGAGGCGCGAAACCGCCGGAGTTCTTTTCGACGCACCCCGCGGACGACACCCGCGTGCGCCAGCTCCAGGCTTGGATGCCTGAAGCGAAGGCGCAGGCTCCGAAGAAGCCCTAAGCGGAGTTAGCGGCCAGCTCCGCGGACGGGGCAGGACAGGTAAACGCCGCGCGGATCGTTCAGCGAGCGGATCGCCTTCAACGTTTCGGCGTGGCTCTTCAGGAAGAGGAGGGCGGGGTCCTTCGACTGCGTCCGCGCGAAGAGCGGCATCCCGTCGCCGTCGTCGGAGAGCAGCGTTTGCAGGATGTTTTCGCGGCCCGAGTGCAGGGCCGGAATCTGGATGATTTCGGCCTCCTTGATCTTCGCGAGCTCTTTGGCTTCGCTGATGGCATCACGGAGGCCCCCGAACTTATCGACCAGGCCGTTCTTGCGGGCGTTGAGGCCCAGCCAGACGCGCCCTTGCGCGATTTCATGGACGCCGTCGCGCTCCATCTTGCGGCCTTCGCCGACGACCTTGAGGAAGTCTTCATAGACGCCGTCCACGGAAGCCTGCACGACGGCCATCTCTTCCGGGGTCGCGGCGTGGTCCATATCGAAGAGGTTGGCGTAGCGATTGGTCTTAACGCCGTCGATGCCGAGGTTCACTTTTTGGGCGAGTTGCTGGTAGTTGAAGTGGAGGCCGAATACGCCGATGGAGCCGGTGATCGTCGAAGGGTCCGCGATGATGACGGAGCCGCGGGCGGCGATGTAGTAGCCGCCGCTGGCCGCGAGGTCGCCCATGGAGACGACGACGGGGATGCCTTTGTTGCGGAGCAGCCCGACCTCCCGGGCGATGATGTCGCTGGCGAAAGCCGAGCCCCCGGGGCTATTCACCCGGAGGACGACGGCCCGGAGCCGCGGGTCGGCGCGGAGTTCCCGCAGGTCGCGCGCCAAGCGGTCGCCCCCGATCTCGCCGAGGCCGCCCCAGCCATCGACGATGTCGCCTTCGGCGTAGACGATGGCGATGCGTTCGCCGCGGTGTGGGAGCCGCACCTTGTGGGCGTATTTGCCCAAGGAAACCTGGCGGAAGGACGTCCCCGATTCATCGGAGCCCGCGCCGACCTTGCGCAGCTCGGTGATCAGTTGGTCGCGTTGCAGGACGCCATCGATCAGCTTCAGGGCCTTGGCCTTTTCGGCGTTGTAGATGCCCGCTTCGTCGGCGGCGCGGCGGAGCGAGTCGATCGTCACCTTGCGGGAGAGCGCGATGTCCGTCAGCAAGCGGTTCCAGACGCCATTGAGCAGGAGTTCCGTCTGTTCGCGGGCCGGCGCGCTCATCTTGTCGCCGATGAACGGTTCGACGGCCGACTTGTATTTGCCGACCTTGGTGACCTGGACGCCGACGCCAAGCAGCTTCAGCGTTTCCCCGTAATACATGTTATAGGAGGCCAGGCCCTTGAGTTCGACTTCGCTCGCCGGGTGCATGTAAACCTTGTCCGCGGCGCTGGTCAGGTAGTACTCGCGCTGGGAAGAGTTCTCGACCCAGCCGATGACCGGCTTCTTGCTTTCCTTGAATTTGATGATGGCCTGCCGGAGCTCGCCGAGCTGCACGATGCCCGCTTCGATTTCCCCGGCGATCAAGAGGCCGGTGACGTTGTTGTCCTTGGCCGCGAGGTCGATGGCTTCCAACGCGCGGAGGAGGTCGACTTGCGGCATCGGGCTACCGCCGAGGAACGAGGTCAACCCCGGCGTGCCATGCTCGGGCGTATCGTTGATCGCCAGGCCGTTGCCGATGACGAGCATCGTTTTGGGTTTCAGGAGGACGGGCGTGGATTCAGGTTGGCTTCCGCTGGAACTGACCAGTCCGACCATGAGCACGAACAGCAGGAAGCAAAGCCCGAGGCCGGCGAGGAAGGTGCCGAGGGTGGAGGCGAGGACGGACTTGAAAAATTCTTTCATGGGATGAGGTGGCGCGGGGGCGGGTGAATTTGCCCATCACTGTGCCTGCCTGCTCATGTTTCGCCAATCCAAAGTCGCCATTTCGTCACCCCTTTCCGCTGGTTTCCGTCACTGGGGCGGGCTACCATTTCGAAATGTCAGAAACTACTCATGAACAGCCCGGTGCGGTGACCGCCCGCAAGGCGCTGGCCATCAACCTCGATCGGTCCGCCTACGGGGTCTTCGCGGAGATCGGCGCCGGGCAGGAGGTCGTTCGGCATTTCTTCAAGGCCGGCGGCGCCTCCGGGACGGTCGCCAAGAGCATGTCGGCGTATGATATGCGGGTCAGCGATGCGATCTATGGTCACCCGAAGCGCTACGTCTCGCGCGAACGCCTCGAGCAGATGATGGGTCACGAGTATGGACTCCTGGTCGATCGGCTGGCTTCCGAGCGCGGCGCCCAGACGCGTTTCTTTGCCTTCGCGGATACCGTGGCCACGACGCCGCATGACGGCAAAGGGCAGGGACACTCCTGGATGGGCATGCGCTTCCAGTCGGAACCAGGGGCGGAACCAAGCGATGTCATCCTCCACCTGCGGCTGTGGGATCGCGATGCCGGTCGTCAGCAGGACGCGCTCGGCATGGTGGGCGTGAACCTGGTCCATGCGGCCCTGCACCGCCGCGCCTCCATCGATGAATTCGTGCAGGCCATCATCGAGGACGTCGGGGCGGGCCGCGTGGAGGTCGATTTCGCCCATTTCAGCGGGCCCGGCTTCCGCGACTTCGATAACCGTACGGCCTTGGTCCGGTTGGTCCGCCTCGGCCTCACGGATGCGGTGCTGTTCGATGAGCGCGGCCTCCCGGCGGTGGCGGGGGAGTTTTTCTACAAGAAGTCCGTGCTTGTCGCCCGTGGCACCTTCCGGCCGCTCTCGCTCGTCAATGAAGACATGATCAGCTGCGCCCAGCAGGCGCAACCGCCGGGCGCGGATACCGTGACGCTCTATGAGATGTGCGTCGGGCAGGAGAACGCCACGGAGGCGGAGATCGTCGCCCGCATCGGTCTGGTGGCCGCGGTCGGTCGCCCGTTGCTCGTGACCCGTCATCGCGGTTGGTATCGTCTCCCGGCCTATTTCCGTCTGCACACCACGGGCGACGTGACGTTGATCGCGGGCATGAACAACCTGGTGGACCTCTTCAATCCCGCCCACTACTCCCATCTCGAAGGCGGCGTGCTCGAAGCTTGCGGCCGCCTGTTCAAGGATGGCGTGAAGGTGATGGTTTATCCGATGCGCGGCGACCAGTTGCGGCGTTTGATTGCGGACCCGGTGGCGTGCCTGGTCTGCTTCCCCGAGACCTATCAAGTCGCCTTGGACGCGGTGGTCACGGCCGCCGACGTGCAGGTTCGGCCCAAGGTCGCTGGCCTGTTTGAGCACCTGCGCAATAACGGCTTCCTCGTCCCGATCACGGGGGCCAGTCCGGCGGCCTTGGCTTGCCAGCCGCGGACCTTGGCCGAGCGCATCCGCCAAGGTTACGAAGGCTGGGAAAAGGAAGTCCCGCCGGCCGTCGCCGCGGAAATCAAACGTTCGAAACTTTGGGTTTCCTGAGTCAATCGTGCGCCTGAGGTTGCAGGCTCGCGGGAAGCCCGCACGGTAGTCGGCTTCATGGCGCCCTTGCCGTCATCCTTGCCCGCCGGGTCCGACACCGAACTCTCCTTGTCGGTGGAGCGCGCCTATCGTGAGGTCGTCGTCGTCGATCGGCTGGGGGCCCTCTGGTCGCTGATCTTGGCGAAGTGCTTCCTGGCGCAATGGGCGATCGACAAGTTCGTCATGCCGATCAGCGGCCTGCGCTACATCTGGGCGTTGACCTTGACCATGGCGGTCATCGCCACCGTGCTTTACCTCCGGGCCCACCGTGCGCGGTTCGCGCTCTTCCCGCACCAGTTCCGGGTGAGCTCAGCCATCTTGGCCGGCCTCCTGGTCGCCCAAGGGTTTCTGCTCTACGCCCACTTCTCCCTTGGCCACCTTTCCGCGGCGGTCACCGCGGGGTTGGCGGCGGCGCTGTTCGGCGCTTGGTCGCTGGCGCGCGCGAGCCTGAAGCGGGCACCGGAGCCCTTGGTGGGAGCCATCCTCTGGTGGGGCTTGGCGGCGACGGCTTTGACCGGCGCCAACGCCGATGCGCTCCTCTGGATCGGCCTCGGCTTCCTGCTGGCGCAAGCGCTACCGGGCTTCGCGCTGGCGCATCGCCTCGAGCGTTCGGCCCGCGTTTGATTTAGGCGCTTTCGGCGCTTTTGCCGTTCAGGCCGTTGAGCATGAGCGCCATGAAGCGTTTCATCGCCGGCGTCAGGACGCGACCTTTGCGGTGCAGGATGGCCAAGGGCCGGGCGACGCGCCGGTCGCGGAGGCGCAGCTTCACGAGCGTGCCCTGTTCGATTTCGGAGCGGATGGTGCCTTCGGGGACGAGCGCCACGCCGGCATCGACTTCCACCGCGCGCTTGAGCGTTTCGATGTTGTCGAACTCCATCGAGGGTTCGAGTTCGATGCGCTGTTCGCGGAAGAACTGGTCGAGCGCCTTGCGGGTCGGGATGTCTTGGTCGAAGCCGATGAATTTACACCCCTGCAGGTCGGCGAGATCGATTTCCTTCTTCGCGGCGAGCTTGTGCTTGGGGGCGCAGATGGCGACGAGCTGGTCTTCCATGAAAGGGATGATCTCCACCTGGCGATACTTCTGCGGGAAGGCGACGAGGCCGAAGTCGACGGCGCTGGAGACGACGTCTTCGTAGACCAGGTTGGAGCGGCGGTATTCGACGCGCACGTTGACGTGGGGAAACTCCTGCATGAAGCGCTTCACGTAAGGCGGTAGTTCATGGAGGCCGATCGAGACGATGGTGGAGACGTGGACGGTGCCGCTGACGACCTTGCGCATCTCCTGCATCTCGCTGGCGACCTGCTCATAGCGGTTCAGGATATCCTTGGAGGCTTCATACAGGCTCCGGCCTTCGCGGGTGAGGCGGAACTGCTTCTGGCTGCGGTCGACGATCAGGACGTTGAAGTGCTTTTCCATCGAGCGGAGCTGCTGGCTGACGGCCGACTGCGTGATGGCGTTGAGCTTGGCGGCCTTCGAAAAGCTTTCGTTGTCGACCAGGTCCCGGAAGATCTTGAGGTTTTCGATGTGCATGGTGCGCGTTCTTAGATTACTAAATCTAATGGGAAGTTCCTTCAAGTGTAGAAGGGCTAATCCAAAGCCCCAAAATCGGCTCTTTTAAACGAATCGCAGGCGTTGACTCGGAAGCCATAGGTGCTTCATACTGCTCAAATGGTCACCTACGACCAGTTTACCGCCCATTGTCAGGCTGTTTTGGAGCGCCTCGCCCAGGCCTG
Organism: Opitutia bacterium UBA957; assembly: GCA_002293065.1. GTDB lineage: Bacteria > Verrucomicrobiota > Verrucomicrobiia > Opitutales > UBA953 > UBA953. The sequence continues at coordinate 22,785 of DBCN01000084.1, read as the reverse complement.
CCAGGCTAGTGGGCGCTCGCCGTCGTCGGTCCGGCTCTTGCCGGTCACCAAAACGCATCCCTTTGAGGCGGCTGAGTTTGCCCATCGCTTTGGATTGGGGTCAGTCGGGGAGAATCGGGTTCAGGAAGCCCTCTTAAAGCGGCCTCAGTCGCCTACTGCGCTCCGTTGGGAGCTGATCGGGCACCTCCAGTCCAACAAAGCCAAGCAGGCCCTCCAGGCCTTCGACGTGCTGCAATCGGTGGATTCGGCCGAGTTGGCCGCCCGGCTCGGCCGGATTGCCACGGAGCTGGGGCTGAACCGCGAGGTCTACGTCCAGGTGAACTCCGGCGACGACCCCGCCAAATTCGGCTGCGACCTCGCCGAAGCCCCCGCTGTCTTGGAGGCCTTGCTGCCGCACCGCTCGCTCAAGGTCGTCGGGCTGATGGCCATCGCTCCGCTATCGGACGACCCCGCGGTCGCCCGGCGCACCTTCGCCGAACTACGCCGTTGTCGCGACGGCTTGGAGACGCGTTTCGGGATCAAACTCCCCGAGCTTTCCATGGGTATGAGCGGGGACCTCGAACTCGCCGTGGCCGAGGGATCGACCTGCGTCCGCGTCGGATCCGCCCTGTACGGCGCTCGTCCCGCCCAATGATTCGCCGCCTTGTCATCCGCGACCTCGCCTTGATGGATCGCGCCGAATTGGAACTCGGGGCCGGCTTCACCGTGGTGACGGGTGAGACCGGCGCCGGCAAGTCCGTCCTATTGGGGGCGCTTTCCTTGCTCGCCGGCCATCGCGCCGCCAAGACGGTCGTGCGCAAGGGTTCCGAGGAATGCGTGGTCGAAGCGGAATTTGAAGTCGGCGAGGACCCGCGCTTCGATGCGCTTTTGCAGGAACTGGACCTGCCTGTCTGCGACGAGGGTTTATTGCTTTTCAAGCGCTCGGTGCATGCGACCAAGGCGGGTCGCATCACGATCAATGGGGGCGCGGCCACGCTCGCCCAGCTGCAGCAGCTCGGCGAGCTCTGGATCGATTTCCACGGGCCGGGTGAACCCCAGAAGCTGATGCGCGCCGAGACCCAGCTCGCGATGCTCGACCTGCATGCGGGCTTGGGTAAGGCCTTGGCGACCTATCGCACCGGCTGGCGCCAGCGCCTGAGCCTGCTGCGCGCGGCCGACGAGGCCGCCGGCGCCGAAAAACTCTCCGAAGATGAAGAAGCGTTCCTGCGCTCCCAGTTGGAGAAGCTCGGTTCGCTGGATCTGTCCGACGACGCCGTGGCCAAGTTGGAACGCGATCATGCCCGCGCTTCGCGCGCCCAGGAACTCGGCGCCTTGCTCGGACAGCTCGATGCCGGCTTAGGGACCGATGGCCTCGGTGAAGTCCTGCCGAAATTGCTGAAGGCCTCCGAGGATGTCTCCCGCATCGACGATGAGTCCACGGCCCTCCGCGATCGGCTCAATGCCTTGGCCGCGGAGGCCGAAGATATTCGGGCTGACTATGCCCGGCTGGCCCGCGGTCTCTCCGACGACGATGAGTCGGTCGGAGAACTGGAGGCGAAGATGAATCTCTGGTTGGAGTTTCGACGTAAGTATGGCCCGGAAGCGGTCCATGTGCGCGCAAAACGAGACGGCATCGCCCAGCGGCTCCTTTCCCAGGGCGATGTGGAGGCCCGGGTGGCCAAGCTCCGCGCGGAGGCGGCGCAGGTGGAGAAGGACCTGCGCAAGCAAGCCGACGCCTTGCATGCGGCGCGGGCCAAGGCGGCCGATAAGCTCGCGGGTGCCGTGCGCAAGATGTTGGGGGCGCTCGGCTTCAAGAAGGCCGACCTGCGCATCGAAGTCGCGGCCGTGGAATTAGGTCCCCAGGGTGCCGATGCCGTCCGTTTCCTTTTCTGTCCGAACGCCGGCCAAGACTTGCTGCCGCTCGACCAGATCGCCTCCAGCGGCGAAGCCGCCCGCGTGATGCTCGCGCTGAAGACGGTCCTCGCGGCGGTCGACCAGACGCCCGTGCTGGTCTTCGATGAAGTCGATGCCAACGTGGGCGGAGAAATCGGCGCACAGGTGGGCCGCGAGCTCGCCGCCCTCGGCGCCGCCCACCAAGTCTTCTGCGTCACGCACCTTCCGCAGGTCGCCGCCTTGGGCCATGCGCATCTGGTCGTCACCAAGACGCAGGATGAACGCTCCACCACGGTGGCCATCGCCCCCGTCCATGCGAAGCGGAAAGACCGCGAGTCCGAACTAGCCCGCATGCTGGGGGATCGCGCGAGCAAGGTGGCCTTGTCGCACGCCCGCGAGTTGTTGGCGGCGGCCGCCGGTTGATCAGCGCTGCACGAAGCGATCCAGCCGGAGGCGGCGGATCATCCGGAGGCCGATGGCCGCGGCCCAAGGTTTCGGCAAGCGGGCGCTGAACATGCCCAGCAGGCGGTTCTTCCAGCCGGGGATAATCTGCGGACGCGACTTCGCCATGGCGTGGAGCGACTCGTCCACGCAGTCCTCGGCGGTCTGGCCGCCCAGGCCCGTGGGGCCGGAGAAGCCCGCGGCCTTGGAGAAGTTGGTCGAGACCGGTCCCGGGCAGATCGCCACGCAGCGCACGCCGTACGGCTTGGCTTCCGCGTCGAGCGCGATGCTCCAATGCAGCATGAACGCCTTCGTCGCCGCATAGGTCGTCATCAAGGGCGTGGGCTGATAGCCCGCCAGCGAAGCGACCGTCGCGACCTGTCCGCCGCGCCGTTTGAGTTCATCCCACAGCAGGCCCGTGAGCTGCACCGGCGCGCGCACATTCACGTCGACCATCTTCAAGGTGTGGTCCAGGCCCGGCGCCGGGAACTCGCCGTAGCCTCCGAAGCCGCTATTATTAATGAGTAGAATTCTACCTTCGGACGGCATTAGTTTCCGTAATCCGCGGACAACGTCCTCCACTTGAGCGGGTTGGGAGAGGTCGCAGGTAAGGTGAGTAAACTTGCAGGTATTCGGGACTCCCTCCGGTGGGGTGCGGGAAAGGTTGAAGACGGCGGCCGCGGTCCCAGAATTGTAGATGCGCGAGAGAATCGCGCGACCAATGCCGGAGGAAGCGCCCGTTATGATCACACAGGAAAAACTTCTGAGAAAATCATCGATGGTATCGTTCTTTGACATGGCCGCAGGTTCTCACGCCAAACCCCAAAACACAACACACATGAGCAATGCTCCGGTAGTCGTGACGGGGGTCCATATGGACCTCACCGACGCCCTGAAGGATACGGTGTGCGCCAAAGTC
>DBCN01000084.1:274-19531 GCA_002293065.1 Opitutia bacterium UBA957 | reverse complement strand
TGCGCCACAACCCGCGGATCATCCGCGTGCACGTCGAGCTCGTTTACAACCGCAACCGCGACCACAGCCGTGAGTTCGCCGCCCAGATCCGGTTGGAGGTGCCGGGTCCGGACATCGTGGTCCGCGAGGAATCCGAGGATCTGTACAAATCCATCGATATTTTGATCGATAAGGTCGATCGCCAGCTTCGCCGCCGCCATCGCCTGGAGAAGGAGAAGCGGAATCACCCAAAGCCAACGGACCTGGGCGACTTGGGACGGGCGGCGTAAGGACGGTACCGGCTAGTGCCAGATAAGTCAGTGGTGAGGTCGGTTTAGGACGGTCCAGTCAGTCGGGTAGTCAGCGAAAGCAGACGGTCGGACGGAACAGACGGTCAGAAACAGGTTAGCCAGTGAACATCGGCCGATAGCCCAGAAGGTACAGTCAGAGATGGTCCCGGACCCCGGTTGCCGCAAGGTGACCGGGGTCCTCCTTTTGGCGGGGCGTCGGCCGTTCTCGGCTCGCCCTCGGGGTCGGGTGGGCTTTTATGCCTCGTATGCGGATTTATTTCATGGGCATCTGCGGCACCGCGATGGGCAATGCCGCTTTGTTGATGCGCTCGCTGGGTCACGAAGTGCTGGGTGCCGACACGGGCGTCTACCCGCCGATGTCCGATCACCTCCGTGGCGCCGGCATCGAAATCCTGGAAGGGTGGTCCGCGGAACGCTTGGCCCAACTTAAGCCCGACCTCGTCGTCGTCGGCAACGTCGCCTCGCGCGGCCACCCGGAGGTCGAGTGGTTGTTGGAAGCCCGCACGCAGCCTTATGTTTCGCTGCCGGAGCTGCTCCGCACGCGTCTCTTGAACGAGCGGCGCAACATCGTCGTCGCCGGTACCCATGGCAAGACGACGACGACCTGCATGGCGGCGGTGCTGCTGGAGGCCAATGGCGCCCACCCGGGCTGGCTCGTCGGCGGGGTGCCGCGCGACCTGCCGGATAGCTCGAATCCCGGTAAGTCCGGCGGCCCCTTCGTCATCGAGGGCGACGAATACGACACCGCCTTCTTCGATAAGCGCAGCAAGTTCATCCAGTACCTGCCGCATGTCCTCGCGATCAATAACTGCGAATTCGACCATGCCGACATCTTCCGCGACCTCGACGACGTGCTCCGCACGTTCTCGCACGTGCTCCGCATCGTCCCGCGCGATGGCGCCGTGGTCGCCAATGGCGACGACGCCAACGTGCTCGGCTTGGTGAAGAACGTGACGTGGGCTCCGGTGGTCCGCGTCGGCACCGGTGCGGACAACGATGCGGTCATCGCCGATTTCCGGGAGACGGCCACGGGCTCTTCGTTCACGCTGTTCTGGAAGGGCAAGGAGTGGGGGCGCGTGCAGTGGGCTTTGCCCGGTCTTTTCAACGCCCGCAACGCCGCGATGGCCGCGGTCTCGGCTGGGCTCCTGCTCTATCGCCAAGACCCGACCCAGTTGTCGCTCGCGGCGTTGGCGACGTTCCAAGGCGTCATGCGCCGCCAGCAGGTCCTCGTCGACCGTCCGGACCGCGTGGTGATCGAGGATTTCGGCCACCACCCGACCGCGCTGAAACTCACGCTCGAATCCTTGCGCGCCCGTTATCCCCAGCATCGCCTCGTCGCCTGTTTCGAGCCGCGCAGCAACACCGCCGCCCGCAAGGTGATGCAGGACGCCTTCCGCGATGCGTTGCTGCTGGCCGACGACGTCTACTTGGCGCCCGCCCACCGCGCGGACAAGCTCGGCGGCGAAAGCTTCGACAGCACGGGCGTGGCCGCGGCCATCACCGCGGCGGGTCGCCGTGGTTTCGCCCCCGCTTCGAACGATGCGTTGCTGGAAGCCTTGCGCCTGCACACGGCGGAGGGGCAGGGGGCCCGTTGCATCGTCTTCTTCTCCAACGGCGCCTTCGGCGGCATCATCAAGAAGTTCGCTTCCTGAGTTGGCGCTCAGCGCCCGCCAGCGAGTCCGTGAATGACGGCGGCCGCTTGGGCGTCTTCCGCGATCTGGGCCTGGAGGGCCGGGAGATGCGCGAACTTCTGTTCGTGGCGAAGGAAGTGCAACCAGCGGATGCGTACCGCGGCCCCCGTCGTCGGGATCGGGCCGGAGGCGCGGAGGATGTGCGTTTCCAGGAGCGGTTCCACGGGGCCGCTTTCGACCGTGGGTCGGAGTCCCCAATTGGCGACGGCGGGTTCGGCCAGCCCGTCGGTGTTCACGAGCTCGACGGCGTAGACGCCGAAGGCCGGGCGCAACTCGGGGCTCCACGGCAGGTTCAGCGTCGGAAAGCCGATGGTGCGACCCAGGCGGCGGCCATCGATGATCGTGCCCGTGGCTTCATAGGGACGCAGCAGCATCCGATTGGCCAGTGCGAGGTCGCCGTGCCGGAGGGCGGCGCGGATGCGGGAACTGCTGACGGCTTCGCCGTCAAGGGCGACGGGTTCGACGAGGTGAACCGTGAGACCAAGTTTGCCGGAATCGCGGACGAGCGACTCGCCGTCGCCGGTGCGGCCTTGGCCATAGCGGAAGTTCGCGCCGACGTGGACCGAGCGGAGGCCCTTGAAGTGATGGAGCAGCCAAGCCGGGAAATCCGCGGCCTCCATCGCGGCATGCTGGAGTGTGAACTCCTGATGGTGGATGAATTCAGCCCCGGCTTCGGTCAGGCGCTCATCTTTTTGGGCGCGGTTGAGGATGAGCGGGACCGCCGATTCCGGCCGGAGGACCTTGCTGGGATGCGGCTCGAAGGTCATGACCCCGACGGTGCCATGGGCTTGGCGGGCCGCGGCGCGGGCGGAATGCAGGACGGCGCGGTGGCCGAGGTGCACCCCATCAAAGGCGCCCAACGCGAGGTGGATGCTCGTGGCGTGGCTCATCCCAAGGCGATGCTCGGCACGGCTTCGTGCACGGGAATCAGGCAGGCGACGAGCTGTTCGCGGCTCATGGCGCCCAGCTCCATCAGCGTCTTGGCGCGATCGACGTGCAGGTTGCCCGATAGCGTCCGGCGGAGCATCGTGAGGTGCGCGCCGGGGCCGAGCTTGCGGCCCAAGTCATAGGCGATGGTGCGCACATAAGTGCCCTTGGTGCAATGGACGCGGAAGTTGAGCCGCGGGGTCTCCCACGACAGCAGTTCGAAGGCGTCGATGCGGATGAAGCGTGGTTGGCGTTCGACTTCGATGCCCTTGCGGGCGAGCTCGTAGAGTTTCTTGCCGCCGATCTTCTTCGCCGAGTGCATCGGCGGAAGCTGGTGCTGGTCGCCGAGCATCGTGGCCATCGTGGCGGCGACTTGGGCGTTCGTGAGCTCCGGCACCGGGTTGGTTTCGGTGGGTTCGCCATCGGCATCCTGGGAGTCCGTGACCACGCCGAGGGTGGCCTCGCCGAGGTATTCCTTCTCCTGGGACATCAGGTACTGCGAGGCCTTGGTGGCCTTGCCGACGAGGATGATGAGGAGCCCCGTGGCCATCGGGTCGAGCGTGCCGGCGTGGCCCACGCGGCGCGTCTGGTAGAGCCAGCGGACCTTGTCGACGACGTCGTGCGAGGTGATGCCTTGCGGCTTATCAACCAGTAGGACGCCTTCGGGTTCGGGGAGGCCGTCGCTCATCGGGCGGTATGCTCGCGGTAGTGGTCGGCGACGATGCCGAGGATACGCGCGCGGTCCTTGGCGAGCGTGCAGCCCAGCATGTTGAAGCCGGCGGCCAAGACATGTCCGCCGCCGTTCAGTTTGCCGGCCAAGAGGTCCAGGCGCAGGCGGGGATCGCGGCCACGTAGGCTGCCACGAACGCCGTCACGGCCTTCTTCCATGAGGACGGCGATTTCGACGCCTTCGACGGAGCGGGGGAATTCCACGAGGCCTTCCTTGTCTTCCTTGGTGGTGCCGGTCGCGGCATAGTCGGCCTGCGTGAGTTCGCCGGAGCAGATCTTGCCGCCTTCGTGGAATTGGATCGTGTTGAGGAAGCGCTTGGTGAGCTCGAGCTTGCCGCGGCTTTCGTGTTCAAAGACCAAGAAGTTCGTCTCCGCCGGGTTGGCGCCGCGTTCGATGAGTTCCGCGGCCAAGGCGAAGACTTCGGCCGTGGCGCTGGCATAGCTGAAACGACCGGTGTCGGTCACGATGCCGAGGTGCAAGGCTTTGGCCGTGGCGGCGTCGCAGCCTAAGTGCTGGCGGAGCGCGCCGTAAGCGAGCACATGGCAAGTCGCCGCCGCCGTCTTGACCACGATGTTGTGCTGGGCGTAGCCGGGATTCGAAGCGTGGTGGTCGATGTTGCCCCAAAGCTTGCCGCCGAACTTGTCCAAGAGGTCCGGACCAATGCGAGACGCATCGGCACAGTCGACTGCGACAGCCACCCGGCCATCTGGGACATACTGGTCGCCCGTGAGGAAGGTGACCCCCTGGGTGTATGACACCATATTCGGGGGGACGCGGTCGCGGTTGACGCAGAGGGCGTCAATGCCGGCGGCCAGGAGGATACGGCAGAGGGCGACTTGGGAGCCGATGCAGTCGCCGTCGGGTCGCATGTGGCCCAATACGGCCACTTTCTGGCCTTGGAGGCCTTGGACGAGCCCTTGGAGGGCAGGTCCGGCTGCTTGCATGCTGATTCCCATGGTGTAGTCTCGAAGAAACAAGCCCGCTCGGTCGCTGGCAAAGGCAAAAGGCGAGGTTATTTACAATGTAGGGTCCCCGCTTGATGCCCTGAATGGCTTGGGCATAGTATCTGCTTAACAGGCTCTCAAGCCCACCTCACCACCCATCCCATGGACAAGGACAAGAATAACAACAATTTCACGCCCCGCGCCCGTAAGGTCGTGGAGCTCGCCCGGGCCGAAGCGCGCCGTTTCAACCACAACTACGTCGGGACGGAGCACATCCTGCTCGGTCTGATCAAGCTGGGGGAAGGGGTGGCCGTGAACGTCCTCGGCCGCATGGGCCTCGACCTCAAGAACGTCCGCGCCGCGGTCGAGAAGCAGGTGGGCCAAGGTCCCGAGGAAGCGAAGGCGCCCGACACCATTCCCCTCACGCCGCGTGTGCAGAAGGTCATGGCCCATGCCGTCACCGAAGCCCGTAGTCTTGGCCATGCTTACGTCGGCACCGAACATATCCTGCTTGGCCTCCTCAAGGAAGGGGAGGGCGTCGCCGCGCGCGTCTTGCAGCAGCTCGACGTCGACCTCGAGCGCTGCCGCAAGGAAATCCTCGCCGACATCGACCCCAACGCGTCCGTTGAGGGCGAAGGTAAGTCCGACGACACCCCGCCCGAGGAGAAATCCGACGGTGACGATGCCGCGCCGCCCCGTCGCTCCGGCGAAGAAGGTGGTCGGCCGGGCCGTGGTGAGCGCCTCTCGTTGCTCAAGACTTTTGGCCGTGACCTCACGGAGCTGGCCCGCGCCGGCGAACTGGACCCCGTCATCGGCCGTAAGGAAGAAATCCGCCGCGTGGTGCAGATCCTCTGCCGCCGCACGAAGAACAACCCCGTGCTCATCGGTGAAGCGGGCGTCGGTAAGACCGCCATCGTCGAAGGCTTGGCCCAGGAAATCGCTTCCGGCATCGTCCCGGAAATCTTGCTCGACCGCAAGGTCGTGACCCTGGACCTTGCCCTCATGGTTGCCGGTACCAAGTACCGCGGTCAGTTCGAGGAGCGCATCAAGGGCATCATGGACGAGATCAAGCGCGCCAAGAATATCATCCTCTTCATCGACGAAATGCACACCATCGTCGGCGCAGGTGCGGCCGAAGGCGCCATGGATGCCTCCAATATCCTCAAGCCGGCCTTGTCCCGCGGTGAGATCCAGTGCGTCGGCGCGACGACCTTGTCCGAGTACCGCAAGCACATCGAGAAGGACGCCGCCCTCGAGCGCCGCTTCCAATCCGTGAAGGTCGACGATCCGTCGCCCGAAGACGCGGTGCTCATCCTGCGTGGCATCCGTTCGAAGTACGAAGACCACCACAAGTGCGAGTACACCGACGCCGCCATCGAGGCCGCGGTCCGACTCTCGCACCGTTACATCACCGCTCGCCACCTGCCGGACAAGGCCATCGATGTGATGGATGAAGCCGGCGCCCGCGCCCGCATCCGTTCGCTGAACCTGCCCCCCGAGCTCGACAAGGCCCAGGCCGACATCGACGCCGTCGTGCTGCAGAAGGAAGACGCTTCCCGGCACCAGAAGTTCGAGGAAGCCGCCAACCTCCGCGATCAGGAGAAGAAGCTCCGCGCCAAGCGCGAGAAGATGCTCGAGGAGTGGCGCAAGAAGCGCGACGAGAAGCGCATCGTCGTCGGCGAGGAGGAGATGCTCCACATCGTCGCCGATTGGACGGGCGTCCCGCTCAACCGCATGGAGAAGAAGGAGACCCAGAAGCTCCTCGACCTGGAGAAGGACCTGCAGGGCAGCGTCATCGGTCAGGACCGCGCCTGCGAAGTCATCTCCCGCGCGTTGCGCCGCTCCCGCGCCGACCTCAAGGACCCGCGTCGCCCGATCGGCTCTTTCCTTTTCCTCGGTCCGACCGGCGTCGGCAAGACGCTCCTGGCCCGCACCCTCGCGGAACGCATGTTCGGCGAGAAGGAAGCGATCATCCAGATCGACATGTCGGAATACATGGAGAAGTTCACGGTCTCCCGCATGATCGGGTCGCCGCCCGGCTACGTCGGCCACGACGAAGGCGGCCAGCTGACCGAACAGGTCCGCCGCAAGCCCTACTCCGTGGTGCTCTTCGACGAAATCGAGAAGGCCCACCCGGATGTCATCCAGCTGCTGCTCCAGGCCCTCGAAGATGGTCGCCTGACCGACTCGCTCGGCCGCGTGGTCGATTTCCGCAATACGATCATCATCATGACGTCCAATGTCGGCGCCGACGTACTGCAGCGCAACAATTCGGTTGGCTTTGATGTCGGCGTGGATTCCACCCGGGATTACGAAAAGCTCAAGGAGCGCATCATGGATGAGACCAAGCGCGCCTTTAAGCCTGAGTTCCTCAACCGCCTCACGGACATCGTCATCTTCCAGCAGCTCGCGAAGACGCATATGACCAAGATCGTCGACATCGAAGTCGCCAAGGTGGCCAAGCGCCTCCTCGACCTCGGCGTGAAGCTCGTCGTCAACGAAGCCGCCCGCGGCTACCTCGTCGACAACGGTTGGGACGAGAAGTACGGCGCCCGCCCGCTCCGCCGCGCGGTGGAACGTCTCCTCGAAGACCCGTTGGCCGAAGCCATCTTGCGCGATGACTACAACAAGGAAGAGCCGGTCATCGTCTCGGTCGGCGAGAAGGGCCTGGTCTTCACGCAGAAGAAGTCGGGCGCTGATACCGAGCCCAAGGCCTGATGTCCGGTCGTCTGGTCACTGCAGGGCTCCTGGGCGCGACTGCCGTCGCGCTCGGGGCCTTCGGTGCCCATGGCTTGAAGGATCGCCTCGCCCTCATCCCTGAGGCCGCGGGTTGGTGGCAGACTGCGACCTTCTATTTGCTGACGCATGCGTTGGCCGTCGGGGCGATTGCTTCGCCCTCGGCTTGGCCAGCCCGCCTGTGGTCGTCTGGGGCGTTGATCTTCGCCGCAACCCTATACGCGATGGCCTTGGGTGCGCCGCGTTGGCTTGGGGCCGTGACGCCGCTGGGCGGCACACTGCTCATCGCGGGCTGGCTGAGCTTGGCTTGGGTGGCGCGTCGTCGCTAGGCACGGGCCAGCGAGGTTTTGACTTCCGGCGGCCGGCCCGTTGCAATCCCGCATGCCCCATTACCACGTCAGTCGTGCGCGTGAGCAGCTCGGCGTCTTTGCTGAGCAAGAAGTCCTGGCCAAACTGAATCGCGGTGAATTGCTGCCCGGCGACCTTGCGTGGACCGAAGGCATGGCCAACTGGCAGCCGTTAACCTCGCTCTTTCCTCCGTCAAACGGCGCACCACCGCCCGTTCCCGCTCCAGTCGATCCCGCCCTTTCCATGGTTATACCGATTAACCGCTCGGGCTGGGCTATCGCCGCCGGCTATTTGGCGTTGGTGTCAGTACTCTGTTTTCCCGCGCCCATTGCGCTCTTTTGCGGGATCATGGCGCTACGTGACCTCAAGCGTCAGCCCCACCTCCAGGGAGCTGGTCGGGCATGGTTTGGCATCGTCATGGGGGTCCTCTTTACGCTGGTTCCCCTGTTCGTGGTGTTGAGCTATGCGTTCCTCATTCCCCATAAGCGATGACGCCCGCTGAGCTGAAGCAGTCCGCCTTGAAGGATGCGCGCCCGCCGGCTGGGCTGAGCGAAGCCGCCCAAGCGCTGTGGCATCTCAAGAAAGGCGATTGGGAGAAAGCGCATGCCATCGCGCAGGACATCCACGATGCCCAAGGCGCCTGGATCCATGGTCTGCTGCATCTCGTCGAGGGCGACCTCGGTAATGCCCGCTATTGGTTCGCGGAGGCCGGCCGGCCATCGGTTAAGCCGGCACAGGCGGACGCCGTCTGGGATGAGATCGCGGCCGAGGTCTTGGCGGGGCGCTAGTCGTCCGTCCGCTTGCATCCGGCAGGCGTTCATCTAAGGTTTCTCCATGCGCTTCCTCGCCTTCTTGGCCACGCTCTTGACCCTCTCTATGCACGCCGCCGAAACGCCGAATCTGCTCACCATCCCGCTTAAGGACATTGATGGCAAGGAGACGACCCTCGCCGCCTACAAGGCCAAGGCTGTCTTGGTCGTCAACGTCGCCAGCGCATGCGGTTATACTGCCCAATACGAAGGCCTCGAAGCCCTTTACCGCAAGTACAAGGACAAGGGCCTCGTCATCGTGGGCGTGCCTTGCAATGACTTCGGTGGCCAAGAGCCCGGCACCGAGGTGGAGATCAAGAAGTTCTGCTCCAGCCGCTTTCAGGTCACGTTTCCCCTGACCAGCAAAGTGAGCGCCAAGGGCAAGACCACCCATCCCTTGTTCGTCGCGTTTACGGGCAAGGAAGCTGGCCACCCCGGTCCCGTGTCTTGGAACTTCAATAAGTTCCTCGTTGGAAAAGACGGCAAGCTACTCGCCCGCTTCGATTCGTCCGTTGAGCCTGAGTCCGCCGAACTTCAGTCCGCCATCGAGAAGGCGCTGAAGTAAGCCCGTCGGTTAAACTGGCCAGAGCAGTTTCGCGATCAACGCCAAGACGACCGCTAGGAAAGCCCCGCGGATGAGCCCGGCGCCGTGTTTCAGCACGAGTCCGGAGCCGAGCCGTGCCCCGATGAGCTGGCCACCGACCATCGCCAAGGCGACCCAAGGGGCGACGTGTCCAAGCCAAGCGAAGACCACCAGGGAACCCAGGTTGCTGGCGAGGTTGACCACCTTGGTGTAAGCGTTGGCCCGGGTGAGTTCGAGTCCGAGCAGGGTGACCAAGGACAGAATCCAGAACGCCCCCGTGCCGGGCCCGAAGAACCCGTCGTAGAACCCGAGCGTCAGGCCGAAGATCACGGAGAAGAGGACGGTGTTCATCCGCGCGCGGGTCATCGTCGTGCCGAGCTGTGGGCTGGCGATGACATAGATGACCACTGCGAGGAGCATCCATGGAATCGCCCGCTGCAGGGCCGCGTTGCCGATGAGCGTGAGGACGAAGGCCCCGCCCATGGAGCCAAGGAAAGAAAGCAGCGCGGCCAGCCGGACCTCCGACCATTGGACGAGCCCGGCTTGCGCATAGCGGCTGACGGCGATGGCCGTGCCAAACGAGCTTTGCGCCTTGTTCGTCCCGAGCGCCAATTGCGGAGGGAGACCGGCCCAGAGTAAGGCGGGGACGGTGATGAGCCCGCCACCACCGGCGATCGAGTCGATGAAGCCGCCCAACAGCCCCGCTGCGAAGAGCAGCACGTAGACGTGAGGGGCGAGGTCCATGGCGAGGGCATAGGCCGCCGGCGGGTTCGGGTCAACGTCCAGACTTGCCTGCGTTGACTCCCTTCATCCGCGTCCTAATTTTCGTGCCGATGAGCCACCCCTTGCGCCGTCTTTTTCTCCGCTGGGTAGGTGTCGTCAGCTTAAGCCTCGGCACCCTTGGTTCGGTGTCGGCAACACCCATCGATGGCTACGACGTTTGCGTCTACGGTGGTAATGCAAGTGGGGTGATGGCCGCGTGCGCCGCGGCGAAGGAAGGCGCGAAGGTCATCGTGGTCGAGCCGAGCCGATGGTTGGGCGGCATGACGGGCGGTGGGCTGATGCATATCGACTGGGGGCGGGAAGAGGCCGTCAGTGGCTCGACCCGGCCGATCCTGAAGAAGGATTACAAAGATGCCCAGTATCGCGCCGTCTTCGCCGACATGCTGAAGTCGGCTGGCGTCACCGTACTCTTTGAGCATCGCGTCAGCGCCGCGCAGAAGATCGATGGCGTGATCCGCGCGATCGACTTGGACCTTGCCCCTTTCGACGCGTACGGTTGCCCCCCGGCGCAGCCGACGAAGCCCGTGGCTCGAGTCATCAAGGCCAAGGTCTTCATCGATTGCTCCTACGAAGGTGACCTCATGGCGCGAGCCGGGGTCGACTACACCTTTGGCCGGGAGGCCAAGTCGACCTATGGCGAAAGCCTGGCGGGGGCCCAGCCGCCGATGGCGGTCTACGCGATCGACCCTTATGTGCAGGCCGGTGACCCGCGAAGCGGGCTGCTGCCGGGCCTGCAGGCGACGCCGGTCGCACCGGTCGGCGCGGCGGATAAGTTGACGATGGGCTATGGCTTCCGTTGGCGCTTCGTCTTCAAGGGCGAGAGCCTGCCGATCGAGCCGCCGGCGAACTACGACCCGAAGCAGTTCGAGCTCTATCGTCGGGCCTTCCAGCAGGGCGTGGATATCCTTTCGGGCCGCGTCTTGCGCGGCACCTTGGATGGCTGGGAAAAGAGTGGTGGCCGCGTGTATTCCGGCGGCGCCGGCAATCTCGCCCGCGCCTTGTTCGCGCCGACGAACTACGGCCACAACGCCGGCTATCCGGATGGCGATTATGCGACCCGCGCGCAAATCTGGAAGGAGCAGCAGGATTTCGTGCGCGGCATGACGCACTTCCTGCGTACCGACCCCAGCGTCCCCGCCAAGCAGAAGGAAATCGCGCTCAGTGTCGGCCTCGAGAAAGGCGCGTTCGATGACACCAAGGGTTACCCGCATCAGCTCTACGTCCGGGAGGCGCGGCGCATGGTCTCGGACTACGTCGTCACGCAGAAGGACATGGAAGGCAAGGCGACCCCCGCGGACTCCGTCGGCCTTGCCTCCTATGGCGTCGACGAGTGGCCTTATGGGACCGTCGCGCTCGACGGCCAGGTCGCGCTCATGGGCGGCTATTATTCGATGCTTTACCTCGAGGAGAAGCATCGCGGCATCTACCAGATTCCGTACCGAGCCATCCGGCCCAAGAAGGATCAGTGCACGAACCTCCTCGTCCCGGTTTGCATTTCGGCGAGCCACATCGCCATGACCTCGATACGCATGGAGCCCGTGTGGATGATCCTCGGAGAGTCCGCGGGCGTCGCCGCGGCGATGGCCGGGAAGTCTGGGCAGGCGGTGCAGGACGTGCCTTATGCCGACCTGCAACCGAAGTTACGGGCTTTGCATCAGAAACTGGATATCCCGAAGAAGAAGGAACCTACGCAGAAGTAGGCCCGGCGAACCGGAGGTCCGCCACGATGCGCCCGCCCACCAAGTGCTCTTGGATGATGCGGTCCAGGTTCTCGGGCGTGCAATCGCGGTACCAGACGCCTTCCGGGTAGACCACGGCGATGGGGCCTTGCACGCAGACCCGGAGGCAGTCGGCCTTGGTGCGCTGGATGCCGCCGCGGCCGTCCAGGCCGAGCTGCTTCAGTCGGGTCTTCAGGTGTTCCCAGGAGCGCAGGGCGAGTTCGCCGCCACAGCACGCCTGCTCCGTCGACTTGACGCACAGGAAGAGGTGTCGCTTCGTCCGGTCGAGTCCGAGTGCGAGGGCCTGCTCTGCGGACGTCGGTTTCACGCGGCTTATTCGAAGCGCGGGATGATGCCGTCCTTCTCGAGCTTCAGGAACAGCTCGCGGCTGAACCAGGCATCGTTGGCGGCATAGACGATCTGCTTACGGGCGAATTCGGCGTCCTTCTTGTTCTTGCTGTTCACCGCGAACGGCAGTTCCCAGTGGGAGCACTGGACGCTCTTGGACTTCTTCATCTGCAGTCCCAGGTAGATCGCGGCGAGCGCCCGGAGACCCGTATTGATCACGCCGGCGCGTTTGGTGAAGTCGGAGACGTCGATGAAACCCGGGGCGTCGAACGGCGCGCGTTCCTGAAGGTGGCGGACATCGTCGCGGACGGCGACGCCGACCTTGGCTTTGCGCGGGTCGCAGAGCAGGGGGAACATCACCGGGACACCGCCGCAGTCATCCAGGCGGAAGATGAAGATTTTCTCGGCGCCGGCCAACTGCAGGATGGAAGGCAGGTAGGTGACCCCGCGGGTATGGGAGGGGCGGGTCTCGGTGTCGAAGCCCAGGACGCGTTCCTTGGAGAGGTGCTTCACGGCCCGTTCGGCGTCCTGTTCGCTTTCGATGACCTCCGTGTAGCCATCCCATTGGCCGACGGGTAGGGTGGCGATCAAATCGTCGGTAAAACGCAGCCCGCGGGCGGGCTGTTGGCCTATTTTGCCCTCTTCTGGGCTGTCTGCTGACTCATCCACAGGGGGAAAGCAAAGGTCTGCCCGCCCATTGGCAACCAGAGACTAGGACTGTTGGGAAAAAAGCGTTGACCGTGCCCCGCGTGCCACCTTTGTTAACCATCCCTTTTCAAGGGGCCTTAGCTCAGTTGGTAGAGCGCTTGCATGGCATGCAAGAGGTCGTCGGTTCAAGCCCGATAGGCTCCACCATTAAAAAACCGGCCGTCTTCTCACGAAGGCGGCCGGTTCCTTTTGAAGGGCTTCGGGGGTGGGCCTTACTTCGGCAGGCGGCTCAGGAGGGCTTGGCAGTCGTTGCTGAGGCGCAAGTCCATCGCGAGGGAGTCGCGGTTGACCTTCTCGATCGATTCAGCCGCGTTCTGCAGCTGCTTCTTGAGCGCCAGATTGTCGTTGCGGGAGGCCTTGGCGTCGGGCTTCTCGGCCAATTCACCAGCCATGACCTCATATTTCCGCAACAGGGTGACGATGGCCTTCCGGTCGTCGGGCGCGCGCCGCAGCATCGCCCAGGTGACCCTGGCTTTGACGCCGCCCTCGGCGAGCAGACGGAAGTAACCGAGGGCGGAGAAGTTCTTCTTGTCGGCCTCGAAATCTTTCTTGGCGTTTTCCTCGAAGGTCTTGAATTGGTCGGGGCGCTGGGTGGTTTTGGGCGTGTTGTTGTTGGCGTTGTTCTTCGTCCGCGCCGTGGGCCTCTTGGTTTCGGGCTTTTCCGCCTTCTCGGTCATCTCCTTGTCGGCTGCCTCGGTTTTTTCCTTGGTCTCCGGCGCGGGTTTGCTGGCGGCCTTCAATTCGCCGAAGGTTTTCCAGAAGGTGGCCTCTTCCACGGCGCCATCCTTGAGGAAATATTCTATGTTGGTGATCTGGGCGCCCTTGAGGCCGTCGAGCATCGAGACGGAGAGGTTGCGGAGCAGCGACTTGGTGTCGGTCGGCGTGGCTTCCTTGGCGAAGGGGTCTTCTTCCGGCTCCTGATCGCGTTTCTGCTTTTCCATCGCCTCGTCTTTCGAGGGCTTCAGGAGCAGTTCGCGTTCGGCCCAGATCTTCGGGGAACTCTTCTTCGTCCATTCCTGGTCCAGGTCTTCCCACTTGTAGGTCAGGACGGAGTCTCTGCCCGGGACCTGCACGGTGATCGTGTCCTCGTCTTGGGTGATGTATTCGAACGTCACGATGTTGCCGTTCTTGCGCAACTGGACCGGCTCGGCGGTCAGCATGGTGGCGGCAAGGAGCAGGATTAGGGTCAAGGGTTTCACGGGGTGGTGGGACTTGTCGACGATACTATCAGGTGCCTGGACGGGGGCAAATAAAGAAGGAGGCCACCCCGCTGGGTGGCCTCCTTCTTTACCGGGGGGCGGGGAGACTTACTTGCTGCCCTTGGCCTGGAACTTCGGCAGCAGGTATTCGGCGCAGGAATCGAGGGACGCCAACTGGACGTAATCGGCTTCGGGTACCTCGATCCCGTGCTTCTTGCGAAGTTCCATGACGATATCCAGGAAGTCCATCGAATCGAGGGACAGCTGGTCGCGGAGCCGGACTTCCGGCTTAACGGCGGAAAGGTCCTCGTCTGGCGCGATGTCGGCGATGATGTCGAGTACGACCTGCTTGATGTCTTCCTTGGTCATTGTGCGTGGAGGTTTGTTTCAATCGCCCTTGACCGTTCAGGCAACCCCATATTTCTTCACGATGAGGGCGGAATTGATGCCCAGCATCCCGAAGGAGTTGTTCAAGATGGCCTCCAGGCGGGAGGCTTGGACGGCCTGATTGATGACCAAGCCGGGCATGGCGCATTCGGGGTCTAATTCCTCGATATTGATGGTCGGGTGGACCCAGCCATCGTCAAAAGAGGGCAGATTACCCGCTAATTCGAGGGCGCCGGCGGCCCCCATGCAGTGGCCGATGAAGCTCTTCGTATTGTTAATATAGGTCCCCGGGCAGTCCGTGAAGACCTCCCGGAGGGCGGTGCACTCTTGGATGTCGCCCAAGGCCGTGGCCGTGGCGTGGGTGGACACGATGTGGATGTCCTGGGGGCGCATCCCCGCCCGCTGGAGGGCGAGGCGGACGCATTCCGCCTGCCGCTCGGGATTGGGGAGGACGGCGTCCGTGGCGTCGGAATTGATGCACCAGCCGGCGATTTCGGCGATGATCCGGGCCCCGCGCTTCTGGGCGTCCTCCAGACGCTCCAGGACGTAGATCGCGCCACCTTCGGAGATGACGATGCCGTTGCGGTTCTTGTCGAAGGGGCGGGAGGCCTTGGTGGGGTCCTCGTGGGCGCCCAAGGCCCCTTGGTTCTTGAAGCCGGCGAAGATGCCGAAGGTGTGGATCGACTCCGAGACGCCGCCCGCGAAGGCCACGTCGACCTCGCCCAGCTGGAGCATCTGCGCGGCTTGGATGAGGCCGGCATTGCCCGCGGCGCAGGCCGCTCCGATGGTATAATGGGGCCCCGTGATGCCCATATTCATCGTCACTTCACCGGCCGGGTTATTGGCCACCGTGCGCGGGTTGTGGTGGTGGGTCCAGTACTTCGTGTCGTTGCCGAACTGGGAAATGTTGTGGATTTCGTTCTCGGTCTCGACGTTGCCGTGTTCGGTGATGCCCAGGTAAACGCCGACGCGGGACTTGACGACGGTCTCCCAGTTCAGCCCGGAATCCCCGAGGGCCTCGCGGGCACAGTAGATGGAAATCGACCCAACCCGCGTACCGTTCCGGATTTCCTTCCGCTTCTGCCACTTGGTGGCGTCGAAGTCGCAGACCCCGGCGGGGTGGCGTCCCATGTGGCGGACATCGATTTCGGCGATGCGTGCCTTGCCGGCCAGGAGGTTGGCGCGGAACTCCGGGAGGGAATTCCCGTTGGGGGCGGTTAGGCCAATCCCAGTGATGACGATGCGGGTCTTGGAGGACATCTGGCTACGCCTCCATCAAGTGCTGCCGAGCGATGAAGTCAAACCCGCCCCCGCTTGCCCTTGCCAACGGTGGTTCCCTCGTTTTGCTGGTATTTCGATGTCCAACCCGCTCAAGTGCTCTGTCTGCGATGCCGTCGCGACCGTCCACCTGACCCAAATCGTCCAGGGTAAGGTGACGAAGGTGGATTTTTGCGAGGCCTGTGCCGCCACCGGCGGGGCGGGAGATGCGGCGGTCTTCAAGCTCGCGGACGCGGTCAACGCGCTGACGCCGGCTCCGGCCATCACCTGCCCAGATTGTGGGTTCACCGACGTCGAGTTCCGCCGCCGCGGTCGCTTGGGCTGCCCATCGTGCTGGAAAGTCTTCGGCGTCGCCCTCGGCGGCCTCCTGACCAAGGTCCAGCATGAGACGCAGCACGTCGGTCGGGCACCCGCCGGAACGCTCCCGCTGGGGCAACTCCGCCATCGCCTCCTCGCCGCGCAGCAGGAGATGACCGCCGCCATCGCCGCGGAAGATTACGAGACCGCCGCGAAGCTCCGCGACGAGGTCGCCCGGATCGCCGCCCAACTCGACACCCTTTAAATCCATGTCCGTCCAGGAAATCCTCGCCGATGAGAATGAGCTCACGCACCTGCTGGGCGCCCAGCAGGCCGTGGTCCTCAGCACCCGCGTGCGGCTCGCCCGTAATCTCGAAGGTTTCCCCTTCCCGGGGTGGGCCAAGCCCGCGCACCGCAAGGAAATCGGCGAGCGTTGCATCGAGGCCCTGACGAAGCTGCCGCGCTTCCGGAAGTCGCACGTCTTCAAGATGGGCGACTTGCCCGACCTCGACCGGGCCGTGCTGGTCGAACGCCACCTGGTCTCCAAGGAGTTGGCCTCGGGCAAGAGCGGCGCCGCCGTCATCAGCCGCGACCAGACCTGCGCGGTCATGGTGAACGAAGAGGACCACCTCCGTATCCAAGTCGTCAAGGCCGGCTGGCACCTGCGCGGCACCTGGAACATCGCCGAACAACTCGATGACGCCATCGGCGCCTCGCTCGGCCTCGCTTTCTCGGATGAACTCGGCTTCCTGACGGCTTGCCCGACGAACGTCGGCACCGGCCTGCGCGCCTCGGCCATGGTGCACCTCCCCGGCCTCTGCCTCGCGGGGCACATGGAGAAGGTCACGCGCGCGCTCAGCCAAGATGGTCTCGCGGTCCGCGGTTGGCTCGGCGAGGGCACGGAAGCGGCCGGCAACGTCTTCCAGATCTCGAATCAGCAGACGCTGGGCCTGTCCGAAGACGCCATCCTGCGGCACCTCGGCGGTTGGGTGAAGACGCTGGTCGAGCAGGAATGGAATGCGCGCCGCAAGTTGGCGCAGGAGGAAGGGGAGCGCTTCGTGGACCGCCTCGCGCGCTCGCTCGGCCTGCTCCGTCATGCCCGCCTCCTGACGAGCGCGGAAGCGATGAACATGCTTTCGCACCTGCGCCTGGCTTGCGACATGGGCTGTTTGCCCGAAGGGCGTCGCCACGTCGTCGATCGCCTCATGATCGAAGGCCAGCCCGCCCACGTGCAGGCCCGCCAAGGCGCGGAACTCGACAGCGATGGCCGCGATAGCCGTCGCGCCACCGGGGTGCGCGAAGCGCTCCGGGATTTTCCGGAAGTCGGCCCACCGACGGCTTAGGCCCCCCGCGGCTTACTCGTCGGAATCCGCGGGCGTCGCCGGCTTATCCTTGCGCGCCATCTCGTCGAGCAGGGCCTGGACGCGCGCGACGCCGCCGGTGACGTCATCCTCGGCGAGGATGAGTTCGGGGGCGTTCTTCATCTGCAAGATGCCGCTGACCGCGGCGCGGAGTTCGCGGCGGATGCGTTTAAGGAAGGTCCGGGCGGCCTTCTTTTCGGGGTCGCCGCCCGAGACCGCGTAGCCCACCCGCACTTGGCGGAGGTCGGGCGATACGGTCGCGCGGGTGATGGTGATCAACGCCGACTCGGTGATCCAATTGCGCCGGAGCGCGACGGATACCTCGCGCTGGATCAATTCGGCTACCCGGAGCTGGCGCTGCGACATGGCTTAGAGGCTGGGGCGGACCTGCAGCATCTCGACGACTTCGATGATGTCGCCGGGCTGGTACTCATCGTAGCCACCCAACTTGATGCCGCACTCGAAGCCGGCCTTGACCTCGGACGCATCGTCCTTGAAGCGACGCAGCGTTTCGACGGGGCCTTGGTGGATGATCTGGCCCTTGCGGACGAGACGGGCCTTGGCTTGGCGACGGACGAGGCCTTCGGTGACCATGCAACCGGCCACCTTGTGTTCCTTGCCCAGCGGGAAGACCGCGCGGACCTCGGCGCCACCGAGCTTGTTCTCGCGGACTTCGGGGTCGAGCAGCTCCGCCATGGCTTCCTTCACCAAGGTGATGAGCTCGTAGATGATGTCGTGCGTCACGATGCGGACGCCCGTGCGCTTGAGGTGGGCTTGGACGCCGTTCTCGATCTTGGTGTCGAAGCCGACGATGATGGACTTGGCCGCTTCGGCCAACTGGACGTCGCTCTGCGTGATCGGGCCCACGGAGCCACCGACGATGTCGAGGCGGACCTTGGTCGACTTGATTTCGCGGAGGCAACCTTCGAGGGCTTCGAGCGTGCCGTTGACGTCGGCCTTGAGCAGGACGCGGAGGATCTTCTCCTTGTCCTGGGCGAGGGCGGCCATGAGGCGTTCGAGGTCCGTCATGCCCGGGCGGGCACCGGTGTTCGGGGCCTGCTGCTGGGCTTCGGCGGCCTTGCGGCCGGCGAGGGCGGCCTCTTCGGCCTGCTCGCGGGCTTCGCGGTCGTTCTTGACCGTCTGGAACTTCGTCCCGGGAGCGGGGACGGCGTCCCAGCCGAGGACGAGGGCAGGGGTGCCCGGGGAGGAATTCTGGAGGCGGCCACCGCGTTCATCCATGAGCGCGCGGACCTTGCACCACGTTTCGCCGCAGACGAAGGAATCGCCGGGCTTGAGGGTACCCTTCTGGACGATGACGGTCGCGGTTGGGCCACGGCCGGTTTCCATCTGGGATTCGATGACGACGCCATGGGCGGCGCACTTCGGGTTGGCCTTGAGGTCGAGGATTTCGGCCTGCAGGAGGATCGACTCGAGGAGCTCGTTCATGCCCGTGCCCTTGAGCGCGGAAACCGGGTTCGTGATGGTTTCGCCACCCCAATCTTCCGGGGTGATGCCGCGCTGCTGCATCTGCTGCTTCACGCGATCGATGTTGGCGCCCTTGGCGTCGACCTTGTTCACGGCGCAGACGATGGCGCTGGCGTGCTTCTGGGCGAACTTGAGGGCTTCCTCGGTCTGCGGCATGAAGCCGTCGTCCGCCGCCACCACGAGGACGGCGATGTCGGTGACGGACGCGCCGCGTTCGCGCATCTTGGCGAAGGCCGCGTGGCCGGGGGTGTCGAGGAAGGTGACGGTCCGTCCTTTGTACTCGGGCTTCTCGCCCTGGTACTTCACGGAGTAGGCGCCGATGTGCTGGGTGATGCCGCCGGCTTCGCCGGACACCACGTTGGTCTTGCGGAAGTAGTCGAGGAGGGTCGTTTTGCCGTGGTCGACGTGGCCGAGCACGCAGACGACGGGCGGGCGCTGCGCGAGCAGGGCGGGATCGTCGTCGGTGTTCTTTTCGACCTTCTTGACGGGCTGGGCGCCTTCGCCGCGGTGGCGGATTTCCAGGACGTACCCATGCTTCTCGGCGACCTTGCGCGCATCGGCTTCTTCAATGACCGAGGCGACGCTCACGACCTTGTTCAGCTCCATCAGGCTACCGATGACCTGGAAGGGCTTGA
>DBCN01000084.1:0-244 GCA_002293065.1 Opitutia bacterium UBA957 | reverse complement strand
GATCGCGAAGTCGCGCACCACGATGGGCGGACGAACGGTGACGGCGCCCTTGCTGCCTGGGGCGACTTGACCAGCCCCACCGACGGTGCGCGTGACCACCGGTGCGGCGGGCGGGCGGACGATGGGCGGGAGGGGGCTGGGCCGGCTGGGGGCTGCGGGCGGCTGCGAGGGCGTGATGACGATCGGCGGCAGTTCGTTGCGCGGAGCGGCCGTCGGGGCCACGGGACGCGGCGGGACGACGGGC
>DBCN01000039.1 GCA_002293065.1 Opitutia bacterium UBA957 | reverse complement strand
CGCTGATGGACCTCATCAGCGAAGGCAACTTCGGCCTGATCAAAGCCGTCGAGCGCTTCGACCCGGACAAGGGCGGCAAGCTCAGCACCTATGCCGCTTGGTGGATCAAGCAGGCCATCAAGCGGGCGCTGGCTTCCAACGGCAAGACGATCCGTCTCCCCGTCCACATGGTCGACCGCATCGCCCAGATGCGCCGGGTCTCCAACCAACTCGCCAAGGAACTCGAACGCGAACCGAACAATGACGAGATCGCCATGGCGATGGACATCCCGTTGTCGAAGGTCGTGCACATGAAGTCCGTCGCCAACCGCGCGGCCTCGCTCGACCAACCGGTGGGCGAAGACGGCGACGCGACGCTGGGCGATTTGGTGAAGGACGAGTCGGCCCGTTCCCCCTTCGAAAACCTCCGCGGCAAGTCCGACCTCACGGAGATCGCGGAGATGCTGGCCCACCTCGAGCCGCGCGAGGCGGAGGTCATCACCCTGCGCTTCGGCCTGAATGGCGAAAGCCCGCTGACGCTCGAGGAGGTCGGCGAGAAGTTCAAGCTCACCCGCGAACGCGTCCGGCAACTCCAGCAATCCGCGTTGATGCAGTTGCGCCGGATGATGACCGAGCGCCAGAAGCTCCTGACGCCGGAAGATGTCCGCAAGAACCGCATGGCGGACGCCCGCGCCGAGGTCCTCCGCGAGTTCTTCCGCTCCAAAGGGGGCAAGGTGCCGGATCGCCGCCTCTCCGACCGCGCGGGCCTGTAGGACCGTGGTCAGGATTAGGCTGGCCTGCCCTAGTGTCGGCGAAGGCCCCGCTCGTTTTTGAGCACCCATGGGCGGGAACCGCTCTGGCAGGGGACTTGCTGAATCATGGGCATGCTACTGGACGACTATAAAGCAGCCGCGCTCTTCGACGAGCTCGTGGACGAGCAAGGCAAGGTGCGTCCCTATTATCAAGGCGTGGCCGATCGTCTGGCAGGCCTGAGCCAGGAGGAGCTCTCCCAGAAGATCCGTAGCCTCGAACTCCTGTTCCTCAAGCAAGGAATCACCTTCACGGTCTATGGCGATGACCGCGGCACCGAACGCGTCTTCCCGTTCGACCCGTTTCCGCGGGTCGTGCCGTCGCATGAATGGGAGCACATCGAGGCCGGCCTCATCCAGCGCATCACCGCGCTGAACCTCTTCCTCTACGACGTCTACCACGAGCAGCGCATCATCAAGGACGGCATCATCCCGACCGAGGTCATCCATGGCGCCGCCCATTACCGGCCTGAATTCGTGGGTGTTTCCGTGCCCAAAGACGCCTACATCCATGTCTGCGGGACGGACTTGATCCGCGACCGCGATGGCCGCTACCTCGTGCTCGAGGATAACGGGCGCTGCCCCTCGGGCGTATCCTACGTCCTCGAAAACCGCACCGCGATGAAGCGGGTCTTCCCGCACCTCTTCGGCGGCGGCGTCCGGCCGGTGGACACCTACCCGTCCGACCTGCTGGCGACCTTACGGCACGTGGCGCCGCACGAGAACCCGAACCCGAACGTCGTGCTGTTGACCCCCGGGGTGCATAACAGCGCCTACTTCGAGCACTCCTTCCTCGCCCGGCAGATGAGCATCGAGATCGTCGAAGGCCGCGACCTCATCGCGCTCGACGGCTTTGTCTACATGCGCACCACGCGCGGACTCCGGCAGGTGGACGTCATCTACCGGCGCATCGACGACGACTTCCTCGACCCGCAGGTCTTCCGCAAGGACTCCTGCTTGGGCGTGCCCGGGCTGGTCGACGCGGTCCGCCGCGGCAACGTGGCCCTCGCCAACGCCATCGGGACCGGCGTGGCCGACGACAAGGTCACGTATGCCTATGTGCCGGACATGATCCGCTATTACCTCTGTCAGGAACCCATCCTCGACCAGGTCCCGACCTACCTCGCGTGGCGGCCCGACGACATGAAGTACATCTTGGCAAACCTCCCGAACCTCGTCGTCAAGGCCGCCAACGAAAGCGGCGGCTACGGCATGCTCATCGGCCCGATGGCCACGAAGGAGCAGATCGAGGAATTCCGCGTGAAGGTCGTGGCCCAGCCACGCAACTACATCGCCCAACCCGTGGTCAACTTCTCCCAGCACCCCACGCTCGTGGACGGGCAGCTGGAAGGCCGCCACGTCGACCTCCGGCCGTTCGTCCTCTGGGGCGATTCGGTCAAGGTTCTGCCTGGGGGGCTCACGCGCGTGGCCCTCAAGAAAGGCTCCATCGTCGTCAATTCATCGCAGGGAGGAGGCAGCAAGGACACATGGGTGCTCGCCCACTGATGGAAGGCACCATGATGCTTTCCCGCGTCGCGGACCATCTCTACTGGATGTCCCGCCAGATGGAACGCGCCGAAAACCTCGCCCGGCTCGTGCGGGTGAGCGAGGAAATGCTGCTCGATGACGAGACCTTGGGCCGCGGGTCGGCCCAGGAATACTGGACCCCGGTCCTCACGGCCACGGCCATGGAGTCGTCGTTCCGCACCCTCCATCCGCACCCGACCCAAGGGGCGGCGGCGCGTTACCTGACCCTTGACCAGCGCAACCCCGACTCGATCGTCTCATGCATCCGCCAAGCCCGCGAGAATGCGCGCTCCGTGCGCGACAAGATCTCGGACGAGATGTGGTCCGAGCTCAACGCCCTCTACATGTTGGTCACCTCCGCGGAGGGTGCCGACCTCCTGGCCCGTTCGCCGCAGACGTTTTACGACAAGGTCATCACGTCTTCGATGCTTTTTGACGGCATCACCGAGGCGACCCTGACGCGCGACGAGGGCTGGAACTTCCTGCAGTTGGGCCGGTTGCTGGAACGGGCGGACATGACCAGCCGCTTCCTTGACATCCGCTCGCAAGCCATGGCCGAAGCCGACGCCGCCGTGGAGCCCCTGCAATGGGGCGCCATCCTGCGGGCCTGCAGCGCGCACGCCTGCTATCGCCGGCAGTTCGGGGGTGAAATCACCATCGAGCGCGTCGTCGACCTCCTGCTCTTCTCGAATGAGTTCCCACGGTCCGTCCGTCATTGCCTGCGGCGCGCCGATGAGATCCTCCATGACATCTCCGGGACGCCCACCGGCCGCTATTCGAATACCTGCGAAAAAATCACCGGTGCCCTGCTGGCCCGCCTGAGTTTCGCCGGACCGCCCGAAGTGATGGCCCGCGGCCTGCACGCCTACATCGACGACCTGCAGACCCAGCTCAATACCGCTGGCCAGACCATCTTCGAGACCTACGTACTCCTCCCGGGTGAAGTGAGCCGCCATTTCCCGCGGGGGAGCCGCCCCGACACCTTCTCGGACTGGCAGCGCGAGCAACAACAGCAGCAGCAACAGCAATAACCGCCCACGGAGACATGAAGTTGCGCATCCTGCACCGCACCGAATACCGCTACGCCCTGCCGGTCCGGAACAACAACAACGAGCTGCGCGTCACCCCCCTCGATAACGCCCGGCAACGGACGATCCTGCACCTCGTGCGCGTCCTGCCGGCGGTGAAGATGCGGCGTTACCAGGACCTTTATCGCAACACCGTGTCCTTCTTCGAGATCGAGGAACCCCATAAATCCCTGATCATCGACGTCTCCAGCGTGGTGGAGACCGCAGCGACCCCTTTCGAGGCGCTCCCGCAGGAGGCGCTCCTGAGTGCCCTCGCCAAGCCGGAGGTCGCCGAGAGTTTCCAGCCTTACCTCCAGTCCGAAGGCCCCGTGCAGATCACGCCGCAGATCTGGCGGACGGCGATCGACGTGAAAGGCGACCGCAAGGAAGTCGTCGCCGTCGTCCAAGGTCTCATGAACTTCGTCCACGAAACCTGCAGCTACGTCCCCGGCGTCACCACCGTCAGCACGTCCACGGAGGAGTTCTTCGCCAAGCCGCAGGGCGTCTGCCAGGACTTTGCCCACCTGATGTTGGCGCTCTGCCGGGCCTTGGGCATCCCGGCTCGGTATATTTGCGGGTATGTCTACGACCCTAAGCGGGGCGAAGTCCTAGGAAGCCATGCCTCCCATGCCTGGTGCGAGGTCTGGATCCCCGGTTACGGCTGGTTTGGCTTAGATCCGACCAACCGGCGCCCAGTCAACGAGGCCTATGTCGCCTCTGCCGTCGGCCGGGACTATCGCGACGCCACCCCGATTCGGGGGAGCTACTGGGGGACTGGCGACCGGGAGATGCGGGTAACCGTCCACGTGGAGGCTAAATAGCCCTCTAAAGCCCTGGATTTAGGCAAAAACAAACAAAAAGGGCCCCGTTTCCGGGGCCCTTAGGTTCAGCCTCTAATCCGAAGATTAGAAGTTGTAGCGAACCGAGA
>DBCN01000144.1 GCA_002293065.1 Opitutia bacterium UBA957 | reverse complement strand
ATTACGCCCTTCGAGGGCGCGGGTATAGTCCCGCACCGCGGAGAGGTAGGCGGCGTCCGTGCCGCCGATCGCGGCATCGAGCCAGCGCCGACGGTTGGAGGGCGAGCCGCGGACCAAGCGCAGGTCATCGGAGCAGAAGACGATCGTGGGGAATCGTCCCAGATGGTCGGCGACGGAGGTCACGGGATTACCGTCGACGAGCGCCTTGCGCGAACCCTTCGCCAAGCGCAGTTCGACCGCCGTGCTTTCGGTGCCCGTGCGCACGTCGAGGCGGAGGCGCGACTCGGTGCAGCCCATGCGGATGAGCGGCGAAATCTCCGTGGTGCGGAAGGAGCGGAAAGCGGAGACGAGGGCGGCGGCCTCCAGGAGGTTGGTCTTGCCTTGGCCGTTCTCGCCCAGCAGGAAAACGCGGGGAGCGTCGGTGTCGACGTCGGCAAACGGGAGGTTGCGGAAGTCAGCCGCGCGGATGCGGGTGACGCGCATGGCTTACTGAGGGATCGTCAACGTCATGCCCACCTTCAGGTTGGCCGGAGAAGACATCTTGTCGCGATTGGCGTTGAAGATGTCATTGGCGCGGGCGGGCGTGCCGTAGGCTTTGTTGGAAACCTTGGTGAGCGTGTCGCCGGGGACGACCACATACGTGGCGAAGGCCGCGGGTTTGCGGTTGTTGCCGGGGGCGACGCCGGGGACGGCGGGCGTGCCTTTGTCGGGGATCGCGGCGACGCCCGGGGTGCGTGGGTCGTTCTTGGGTTCGGGGTTGCGTACGCCCCGGGAAAGCTCGGAGATCTCGAGCATGAGCTTGGCGTTATCGTTCTGCAGTTTGCGGATCAGCGCGGTCTGGTCGACGCTGCCGCCGGCGTTGGGCTCCAGCGGGCGACCGGGGAGTTGCTGGATGAACATCTTTTCGGCCGTCTTGACCATCTGACGGACGATCGCGCTTTGCTCCGAGTTCGGCTTCAGACGCAGGTATTGGTTGAAGTGGTAGATCGCCGGCAAGGGGTCCTGCAGGTCGAGGTACATGCGGCCAGCCTCGAGGTGCGATTCCGAAGCACCTTGGCGGGCATCGATGACTTTGAGGAAGGATTCCAAGGCTTTCCGCGGCTCGCGTTGCTTCTCGTAAGTCATGCCTTGCCGGAATTCGCTGTCTTCGAGTTCCGGGGTGCGGATCGCCGAAGCGCTATCCCCATCGCAACCGACGAAGGCGAGCGCGCAAGCGAAGCTGAAAAAGGCGAGGACTGAACGGAGACGTTCCATGTGGAGACAATCCCTTTCCCGGCGGGCCCGTTCAACCTAAAATCATTCGCAAAGGGCGGCGCGCAGGGCACTCGGCAGGTCGGGTGTCTCGAAGACGAAACCCGATGCCAAGGCTTTGGCGGGCGTGGCGGCCAGGTCGCCCAGAAGCGTCTCGCGGCCCATCTCCCCGAAGAGGAGACCGACGGCGAACCCGGGGAGGGGTAGGAAGGCCGGGCGGCCGAGGGTTTTTCCGAGGGCTTGGGCAAAGGCCCGTTGCGTGACGGGCTGCGGAGCGACCGCGTTCAACCCGCCCTGGATTTCAGGGTGTACCAAGGTCCATTGAATGAGCCGCACCAAGTCGCCGAGACGGATCCAGCTGAGACGTTGCTGGCCGGACCCAATCGGTCCGCCGAGGCCGAGGGAAAAGGGGAGGTGCATCTTCTGGAGCGCCCCTCCGGAGCCCGCCAAGACCACGCCCGTGCGCAGCCAGACCGTCCGGATGCCGCTGTCCACGGCGACGTGCGTGGCCGATTCCCATTCCGCGGAGATTTCCGCGAGGAAACCTTCATTCGAAAGCGTCGAGGCTTCGGTCACCGTTTCGCGGGAGCGCCAGACGCCGTAGCGGTTGATGCCGGACATCGAGAGGAAGGTCTTGGGCGGATGCGCGAGTTTCGCGAGGGTGGCGGCAAGTAGACGCGTGCCGTCGACCCGACTGGAAAGAATGCGCGCCTTGGCGGCCTTCGTCCAGCGTTGGGCAATCGGTTCGCCGGAGAGATGGATGACGGCTTCGGCTCCTTCCAGGAAGCCCGCGTCGATCCAACCGCTGGCGACGTCCATCCCGCCGGGTCCCCGGGTGCGTGATTTCATGCCCCGCACGTCGTAGCCGCCATGGGTCAAGGCCTTGGTCAGGGCTTGGCCGATCAAGCCGGAAGCTCCGGTGAGGACGATGACGGGGCGGGCAGGCATGCTTGAACTTTTAAGCGGGAACCGCCGGGAAGTCCAACCGGCTCAACGCTTCGTGACCGACAGGACCCAGGGCTTGCCGGGATTGGGGACGTGACCGATTTTTTCGACCGCATCTCCGGCGGAAGTCCGCTCGGCGGCGAACGCGAGGACGACGTCGGATTCATCCATGCCGCCCGGGTGGCCGGTGTAGGCGACGCAGATGAGCCGACCGCCGGAACGTAAGGCCGCGAACGCCGCGCGCAAGGCGGTGGCCGTGGACTGCGGCTGCGTGATGATGTCGGGATTGCCGCCCGGCAGGTAGCCTAAGTTGAAGATGGCCGCGCCGACTTTGCCCAGATGGCCCGCCGGGAGGGCGGTGGCGATGTCCGCATGGCTGCGGTGATGCAACGTGACGCGGGCCGAGAGTCCGGCCAAGGCGCAGAGGTTGTCGGTGGACGCGATGGCTTCGGGTTGGATGTCGAAACTGTGGACATGGCCGGTCGGCCCGACCGCTTGCGCCAGGAAGGCGGTATCGCGCCCCTTGCCCGCCGTCCCGTCGATCGCGATGTCGCCGGCCATGAGCACCGCCGCGGCGAGCGACTGCGCGCGTTCGGTGACGCGGATGGGATTTATGGGAGCCAAGGGAATTTGCCGAAGTTCGGCGGACGTTTTTCGTTCCAAGCCGAACGACCTTCGTCGCCTTCTTCGGTCAAGTAGTAGAGCAGGGTGGCGTTGCCGGAGAGTTCCTGGATGCCGGCTTGGCCATCGAGTTCCGCGTTGAAGGCGGATTTGAGGCAGCGGATGGCGAGCGGGCTCTTGGTCATCACTTCGCGGGCCCATTGCACGCCTTCGGCGTCGAGCCGTTCGTACGGCACCACGGCGTTGACCAAGCCCATCTCCAGGGCCTGCTGGGCGTCGTATTGACGGCAGAGATACCAGATTTCACGGGCCTTCTTTTGACCGACCACGCGCGCGAGGTAAGAAGCGCCGAAGCCGCCGTCGAAGCTGCCGACGCGCGGCCCGGTCTGACCGAAGACGGCGTTGTCCGCCGCGATGGTGAGGTCGCAGATGACGTGGAGGACGTGGCCGCCGCCGATGGCGAAGCCAGCGACGAGGGCGATGACGACCTTGGGCATCGAGCGGATGAGGCGCTGGAGGTCGAGGACGTTCAGGCGGGGGACGCCGTCCTGGCCGACGTAGCCGCCTTTTTTGTCGCCACGGATCTTCTGGTCACCCCCAGCGCAAAAGGCGAACTTGCCGTCATGCTGCGGGTTGGCGCCACGAAGGAGGACGACCCCGATCGAGCTATCGTCACGGGCATCGGAGAATGCCTTGAGCATCTCCGCGATGGTGTCGGGGGTGAAGGCGTTCCGTCGGGACGGACGGTTGATGGTCACGCGGGCGATACCCTCGGCCTTTTCATAGACGATGTCGGAGAACTCCCCGCTTCTCTGCCAGCGAATCTCGGGCTGCATAGGTGCAAGTTGGCGACCTCCCGGGCTTTTTCCAACGAATAACCGACGGGACGCTTGAAAAACACGTTTTAACCGCCCAGGTTGGGGTATGGCTAAATTGACCCCCGCGCAAATCACCAAGGTCTCCCAGTGGGTGGCTGAAGGTTCAACCCTGTCGGTCATCCAGGGGCGACTTTCCTCCGAGTTGGGGATTTCGATGACTTTCCTGGATGTGCGCTTCTTGGTCGATGACCTCAACCTCACGCTCCAAGAGAAGGAAGAGCCCAAGAAGCCCGAGGAGACAGTCGTACCTGAAGCGGCCCCTGCCGATGCGGCGGATGCCGATGCGCCCCAGGCGGCTGCTCCCGTCGATGGCGCGTCCGCTGGCCCTGCGAGCGTGAAGGTCGAAATCGACCCTTTGGCCCGCGCCGGCACGATGGTCAGCGGCACGGTCACTTTCTCCGATGGGCAGTTGGCCGATTGGTATATCGACATGGAAGGCCGTCCGGGCGTCGTCCCGCGTCTTCCGGGCTACCGTCCGACCCAGCCGGACATCGTCGACTTCCAGACGAAGCTCGACCTGGTGCTGCGCCAAGCCGGCTACTGAGCGCTCAGCGCGTCTTCAGGATCGCCTCGGCGAGCACGAAGTCGGCCGGTCGCGTCAGCTTCAGGTTGACCGAAGGGTTCTCGACCAGGGCGACGTCTTGCCCGACGAATTCGACGGCTGCGCTGTCGTCGGTGACTTTACGTCCGAGTTCAGCGACCTTGCGGTACGCCTTGAGGACGATGGAGGTGCGGAAGACCTGCGGCGTTTCCGCGGTCCACACCAAGGCGCGGTCCGGCGAACTGCCGACCGAGGTCGAGTGTTCCTTGGCGATCTTGACGGTGTCGGCGGCACGACCAGCCAGAATCGCTCCGCCCATCTCGCGGGCTTTCTCGCGGACCTTGCGGATGGCTTCGGACGTCACGAGGGGACGGGCGCCGTCGTGAATGTGGACCAGGCCGGCGTGACCTTCGCAGGCGGTGAGCGCGGCGAGGACGGATTCCTGCCGCGAATCGCCGCCGGGAACGAATTCGACGCGCAAGTCGCCCGCGGGATGCTGGGCCAGGAGCGCCTGCATGCGGGCCTTCTGCTCTTCGTTGCGGTAGGTGATGACTACGCGACCAATCAAGCCCGTGGCTTGGAAGGTCTTGAGCGAATGCAGGAAGACCGGCAGACCGGCGAGCAAAGCGGTGATCTTATCGTCGACGACGGCCTGCATGCGCTGCGCGGAGCCCGCGGCGAGGAGAATCAGGATGTCGTCGGGAGCGCTCACGAGGCCTCGCCGATTTCACGGCGGATCTGCAGGGTCTTGGCGGCCGGGTCCTTGTCCTTGAGGATGGGGCGACCCACGACGATGAAGCTGGAGCCCGCGGCGGCCGCCTGCGCGGGCGTCATCACTCGGTTCTGGTCGTCGCCCGCGGCATCCGGGTAACGGATCCCCGGCGTGACGAGCGTCGGGGCGGTGCCGAGTTCCCGGCGGAGCATCGGCAGCTCCAGCGGCGAACAGACGAGGCCGTGTGAGCCCGCCTGGATGGCCATGCGGCCAAGGAGGCGGACTTGTTCCTCGGGGGTGCGCTGGACGCCGACAGCCGTGAGTTGGGCTTGATCCATCGAGGTGAGGACCGTGACCGAGAGGAGCTGGCAACCGGGCAGGGCGCCATCGGCCGCCTCGCGGGCGCGGGCGATCATCTCGGGGCCACCGGCGGCGTGCAGCGTCAGCAGCGAGCAAGGGCGACCTTGCAGGCTCTTGATGGCCGAAGCGACCGTGTTGGGGATGTCGTGAAGCTTGAGGTCCAAGAAGACCTTGAAGCCGAGCGCATGAAACTCGTCGACGATGCCGGGCCCGTGGCGGGTGAAGAGTTGGAGGCCGAGCTTCACCCAGACCAGGTTCCCGGCCAAGGGACGCGCCAAAGCCAAGGCTTCTTCCTTTGTTTCAACGTCGAGGGCTAAGATGAGGCGGCAACCAGAGGACATGCCGTACTTTTAGCCTGCACGGGTTCGACCTGCCAGCGAAAAGACGCCGCCTGCAGGTGGGGCGTTCGGCCACCGTTTCAGCGGTTCTTCTTCTGATGGTACGTGGCGGGGAGCTGGGTCACGCCGTTGGCGAAGGGCTTGGGCGCGGGCAGGCCGAGCAGGTGCAGGTTGAACCATTCCAGCATCCGCTGGCTGTCTTCGCCCATCTCCGCCCAGCCCCCGTGCTTCGCGCCTTGGCGGATCACCACCTCGCAGGTCGCGCCCGCCTCGGCCGATTTTTTCTGGAAGCGCAGCGCCTGCGTGAATGGCACGAGGTCGTCCTGGTCGCCTTGGACGATGAAGATCGGCGGCTGCGTCTTGGCGATGAAGTTGATCGGCGACAGCGCCTTGCCCATCGCGGCCAAGCCTGCGGGGGAATCGATCTTGGGCCCGAAGGCGGGCTTGCGCGTGGCGAGCGGGCCGACGCCGTTCAGGCCATCGTTCTCGGCGCTCCAACTGATGAAATCGGTGGGCGGGTAGAAGCAAGCGACGGCCTGGACCGCGCTGCTGGCCCGGTTGATGCCGTCCGCCGCCGTGGGATTGCCCGCATCGCCTTTCACGGCGAGCATCAGGGAGAGGTGACCACCGGCGCTGCTGCCGGTCACGCCGATCTTGTTCGGGTCGATGCCGTAGAGCACGGAGTGGGAGCGGACGTACCGGACCGCCCGTTGGACGTCGGTCACGATCTCATCGATATGGAAACGCGGCTGGGAGCCATGGACCACGACGAAGGTGGTGTAGCCGTATTTGGGCCACGCCCCGTCATCGATGCCCGTGTGCGTGGAGTTCCATCCTCCGCTGATGATCTTGATGATGGCGGCCCCGTTGGGTTTGGCCGGCTTGAAGACATCCAGGGTGAGCGTGAAGCCATCGCGCTTCTGGTAGATCACGTCGCGCACCCGCGTGGTCTCCTGCGCGCAGGCGAAGGAGCAGGTGAGCAGGCAGACGAGCAGGGGGCGCATGGTTGAGGGTGGGGTGATGCAGCTTCAGACCTTGAACTTGATGACGACCTTCAGGACTTCGCTTGGCTGTTCGACCATGACGCCGGGTTGGTGGCCGTCCTGAGGGTAGAAGATGGTGAAGGTGCCCGGGCGGAAATGCAGACGGGTCGTCGGTTGGCGCGGGTGGGCGTATTTCGCGACATCCTTCTCGGGCTTGTACGGTTCGGTCACGGTGAGCGTACGCAC
>DBCN01000147.1:16264-21741 GCA_002293065.1 Opitutia bacterium UBA957 | reverse complement strand
CTCTTGAGTCCGTGTGATTTCCTAACCGCCAACCGCTAACCGCCACCACCTGACGTGGGTAGGGTCAGCACTGCGTGCTGACCTAGGGCGGTCGCTTTGCGACCGCGGGGCGATACAGACTAGGTCGGCACGCAGTGCCGACCCTACCATCGTTCCAGCGTCCTACTTCACACCTTTGCACTTTCGCACGTTTGCACCTTTGCACGGTCTTCCTCTTTGCCCGCCTTCTTCCCATTCAACAGCAACCCGATCCAAGTGCGGCGGATGAGGAAGTGATGGGTCAGCAGGAGTAAGCCGAAGGTGAGCGAACAGATGAGGCCGCATTTGGCGAGCGGCCAGAGTTTCCAGTCGGCCATCCAGAGTTGCAGGGCGATGACGAGCGGTAGGTGCGCGATGTACATCCAGAGGGAGGCGTCGGCGAGGGTACGCACCGCGGCGATGGGCTTCGCGAAATAGACGGCAAAGAGGTCGAGCAAGGTGAAGGTCATGCCCCACGCCAAGCAGGCCTGGAGTCCGCAGCTCACGAAGTGCAGGATGGGATTGCTCGACCACGCCGAGAAGAACGCGAGCGGCAGGACGATGAACGTGAGGAGGGGCAGTTGAATCCAAACGAGCCAAGGGTAGCGGGCCGGCTCGGCGCCGCGGATTCGCAGCGCCGCGCCGAAGGCGAAGAAGAAGCCGTAGAAGCCGATGGTGGCCGGTTTCTCGAGGATGGACATCTCGCCATCGACCCCGAAGCCATACTCGCGGCGCGCCCACCAGAAGAGCAGCGTCGTGACGGGCAGCAGCCAGAGCAAGCGCGTCCATTCGGCGAGCATCCAGCGCGGCATCGCCGGCAGGTGCCAGCGTTCGTTGACCCATGCCCACACCCCGAAGAGCAACGTCAGGATGATGAGTACCCACATGAACCAGAGGTGGCTCAGCCAATTGCGATGCAGGGGCTCGGTCAGTCGATGCAGTTGGAGCGGCAGCGGCGCCCTGGGCTCGAGCAAGGCTTGCACGGCGTCGCGGCCTTGCCGGATCTGCGCTTCGGGGTGCGGTATGCCGAGCAGCCAAGCGAGTTGCCGGGTTTCCCGCACGTCTTCCTTGGTGAGTTGGGCGGCCGTCAGGCCGCCGTCGTTCTTGGCCTGCAGGACCTTGTCGGCCCAGGATCGCCCCCGCGCGGAATCCAGGATGACCTGCGCGGCCGCAGGTTGACCGAAGCGGGCGGCCGCGTGGAGCGCGTGTTCGCCCTGCAGGCGCGCGAGCATCGTTTCCGCGGGGCGGCCGTTGTTGCGTTGGAGCAAGGCGCGCAGGGCTTCGGTTTGGCCCAGCGCCGCGGCCAGGTATTGCGCATTACCGAGTTCAGGGTCGTCGGGCGCCACCTTCTTGATTTCCGCGAGGTCGCCGCGCCGCACGGCGTCGTGGAGGCCATCCGTCAGTTGGATGCCATCATGGCCGCGGCGGGCTTTGTGTTCGAGGCCGAGGCCCGAAACCCAATGCGTGAGCGGGAGGAAGGCGACCGCCGCCAAGGCGAACGGGATGAAGAGCCGACGGAGCCGACGCTTCACCATGCCCGCGGCCCCGTCGCGGCGCAGCACCATCGCCGTGAAGTAGCCCGCGAGGACGAAGAAGAGTTCCATGCGCCAGCCATGGATGAAGGCCCACGCGGCCGTCAGCAGCGGGCTTTCGCCGCGGTCCTGGACGACCCAATACGGTCCCATGTACGCCATGCAGGCGTGCAGGATGATGCCGAGCAGCATCGCGCAGCCGCGCAGGGCGTCGTAGTCGTGCCGACGTTCATCCGGCAGGCTGGGCGGGAGCGTCGACACCCGCGCTTACTTGTCGGAGGGCTTCTCCAACTTCACGATGAGTCGTTCCAGCGCCGCCTTGGTCGCGGCGTTCGAGATTTTCGTCACCGCAGCCTTCAAGGCGGGGACGTCTTCGGGGCGCGCCAGCTTGAGCAAGGCTTTCTGGGCTTCCAGGCGCAGGGGTTCTTCGGTGAGCGCGGTGCAGAGGCTGGGGCTCACGGCGCGGTTGTTCCGCATGATGGCGGCTTTGATCAGCGCCGTGCGGCCGGTGAGGTCGAGCTTCGCGTCGAGGATCCCGGTGTTGAAGGCGTCGGTCACGCCTGGGCCGGAGGTCTTGGCGAGCGCCGCGACGATGTTCTCGTTGAGGGTTTCATCCTTCGCGAGGTCGGCGAGGATCGGCACGGCGATGGCGCCGCCGATTTCCGCCAAGGCCAAGGCGGCTTCGGCGCGGAGCGGTGAGTCCTTCTGGGCCGCGAGCGCCGCCACCTGCGGGGCGGTGCCGGTCGCTTTCGCTTCCGCGAGGGCGGCGAGGAGGAGGCGGGCGGTCTCACGGTCGACCTTGCCCAGCGCGGCGCCGACCTGGCTGGCCAAGTGGCCCACAGGTTCGTCCACCAGGCGCTCCCGGAGGTCATCGACGGCGGCCCGGCGAATTTCCACGACCGGGTCCATCAGCGCAGGGAGCGCGGCGGCCTTCCCTTGCCGGAAGGCTTTCAAGGTTTCGGTATACTTGGCGTGGTCGAGCGAGGAAGTTTCCGCGGCAACGGCGACGGCGGCGAAGAGGAGGAGGGCGGGGAGGAGGCGCATGGGACGTCGGGTAAGTTAGGGATTGGACGAACGGAGTAAAGAGCAGGCCAAGCCCCGATAATCCATGAGGGAGCGTTCTTTTCGCTTTCTCACGACTGTTTCTCCCTCCAACCTCCCCGCATGTCCGATTCGCTCCACACGCTTCGCGAAAGCAAATCCCTGCCGGTCGGTTCCCGTTTCCAGGCCATCTGCGCCATGGGCGAGGTGTCCACCAAGACGGCCAAGACGGGCACGTCCTACCATGAGGTGACGCTCGCCGACGCGACCGATGACTTCAAGGCCCGCGTCTTCGGCGATTCGCCCAACAAGCCGATCCTCCTCGCGCTCAAGCCCGGCTCGATCCTCCGCGTCATCGGCACCGTCGGTGAATACATGGGCCGGCCGGACCTGAAATTGGAAGCCCTCGCCGCCATCACCGATGCCGAGAAGTCCGATCCGGCCGTGATGGGTCGGCTGACGCCCGTCTCCCAGCACGACCCGCTGAAGATGCGCGCCGACTTGGCCGGCATCATCAGCCGCATCCCGCACGACGGTCTCCGCGCCACGGTGGAGTCGGTCCTCGAGGAGCATGGTGAGCGCTTCTACGAAGCCGTCGCCGCGTTGGGCATGCACCACGCCTATCGCCACGGCCTGCTCGAGCACACGCTCCGCATGGCCAAGTGCGCCGAGGCCCTGCTCCCGCTCTACCCGAAGGTCGACCACTCGCTCGCCGTCGCCGGCACCATCCTGCACGACCTCGGCAAGGTCCAGGAATACTCCCGCCTCGAGCCCGGTATGGCCAAGGCCGGCTTCACGCGCGCCGGCAATCTGCACGGTCACCTCGTCCTCGGCGCCTTCATCGTGCGCACGCACGGGACCAAGGTCGGCCTCGAGGCCTCCCTCCTGGAGCGCCTCGAGCACATCCTGCTCTCGCACCACACCATGCGCGAATACGGCGCCGCGGCCATCCCATCGACGCCTGAAGCCGTCTTCGTGGCCCGCATCGACGACCTCGATGCGAAGCTTTCCGCCATCGAGGAGGAGCTCCGCAAGGCCCCGCCGGGCGTGGAGTTCACGCAGTTGCGCGCCATCGACGGACAGCTCTTGATCACGCCGCCGAAGACCGGTCGCTGAGCGATGGATGTCGCGGAGCTGGATTTCGACCTGCCTCCAGAACGGATCGCCGCCGAGCCCGCCGCCCGGCGCGATGGCTCCCGTCTGCTGGTGGTGCGCCGCGCCACGCGTACCATCGAGCACCATCGCTTCGCGGACTTGGCCTCGCTCTTGCCGCCCGGCGCCACGCTCTTCCGCAATAACGTCCGCGTGCTCAAGGCCCGCCTCGCCGGGGTCCGTCCGACGGGCGGCAAGGTGGAGTGCCTCTTGCTCAACCCCACGGGCGAGCCGCACGAGTGGCGCTGTATGTTGCGTCCCGGGAAGCGCGCGGCTGACCCCGCGGGTTTCTTCGTCGATGGCCATCATGCCGTCGTCACGCGCACGGAGGAGGGTGGGGCTTATGTCGTGCGCTTCGCCTTGCCGCCCGGCCTGACCGTCCTGGACTTGGCCGATCGCGTCGGCGAACTGCCGTTGCCGCCCTACATCGTGGAAGCCCGCAAGGACCGTGGCCTCGCCGCGACGGATGACGCGGCGCGCTATCAGACGGTCTACGCGGATGCTTCCGCGACGCGCGCCGTGGCCGCCCCGACGGCGGGTCTGCACTTCACGCCCGAACTGCTCGCGCAGCTGCAGGCCGCCGGGCACGAGTCCTTTGACCTCACCCTCGACGTCGGCGCGGGGACGTTCCAGCCCATTCAAGTGTCGGACCTCACCCAGCACGTGATGCACCGCGAGACCTACGCGATCCCCGCCCGGACGTTGGCCGCCCTGGGCGCTCGCCGGCCCCGCTTGGCGGTCGGCACGACGACCATCCGCTCCGCCGAAGACTGCCTCCGGAAATGCGGGGACTTCGCCGCGGCTCCCGCCGGGGACTGGCAGTCCGAGTCGGGCCTCTTCCTGCGCCCCGGGGACACCATCGGTTGCGCCGAGATGCTCCTCACGAACTTCCACCTCCCGCGGTCGACTTTGCTTTGCTTGGTGGCCGCCTTCCTGACCCCGGGCAGCCCGGCGGGGCTCCCTTGGCTGAAGGAAATCTACGCTGAGGCCATCCGTGCCGAGTACCGCTTCTTCAGCTACGGCGACGCGATGCTGATACTCTAGGCGGACGCGCGGCTCGCCCTTGCCCTTCGCGTAGAGTTCTCCTAGGTTGCCGCCATGTCCAAGCTGCACGACGAACTCAAGGTCCGCCTAAATGGCTGGGACTGGGTCGTCTTCGTCGTCGCGCTGGGAGCCTTGCTCTTGGTCTTGCTCGAGACCTTCTTGGTGTTGTCGGCTCCGACCATGGAGGTCTTCCGCTGGGTCGATAACGCCGCCTGCGGGATCTTCTTCATCGACGTGCTCGTCCGCTGGCGGCGCGCGGGATGGTCGGCCGAGTTCTGGCGCTGGGGTTGGGTGGACCTCTTGGCGGCGATTCCCTTCGATATCGCCTTCCGCACGCTACAGATCGTCCGCGTCTACCGGATCATCCGCGTCCTGCGCGTCCTCTATAAGCTCCAGGAACTCACCACCGGCACCACGCTGAACGAGCGCCTCCTCGCGCTCCCCGGCGTGGCGGTGGTCATGATCGTCTTCAGCACCGCCCTCATGGTCGAGGCCGAGCGGCACGCGCCCGGGGCCACCATCAAGTCGGGCGGGGACGCGCTCTGGTGGGCGCTCACCACCGTGACCACCGTCGGGTATGGGGACACCTATCCCGTCACCACCGAAGGCCGCATCATCGCCGCGGGCCTCATGCTCGTCGGCATCGCCCTCTTCGGTTCCATTTCCGCCATCGTCACCTCCAAGCTCATC
>DBCN01000147.1:4988-16171 GCA_002293065.1 Opitutia bacterium UBA957 | reverse complement strand
TGAAGAAGAAGTAGGTCAATCCCGCGCGATGACGGCGCGGACTTTGGTCTGGCGTTCGAGGGCGCGGAATTCGGCGAGTCGGTCGGGGTCCGTGCGGTCGATGAGGACGAAGACTTCCTTGCCGCGCAGGAATCGACGCGGGCTGTAAGGGGTCTTGGTGCGCTCGGCGCCTTTGACGGTCGGTTCCGGGCCGAGCTTGAAGTCTTCCTTGGCGTCGGCCGGCAGTTTGGGTGGGATGACTTGCCAGGCGTAGGTCAACTCGAGCGCATTGCAGCTCGGGTCATCCTTGGCTTCGCGGTGCGCCGCACTATCCGTCAGGTCCGCCGCCGAATTGGCCGTCCAAGGGGTGGCCAGCACGATGTGCTTCTTGGCGACCGGCGCGGGCAACCACGTGGCGGCCTCCGGTGCCGTGATCGCCAAGTAAGGCGTGCGGATTTCGCCGAGCTTAGCCTGGGCAGCGAGCGTGAGCTCCGCCGTCTCCCAGCGCTGGGCAAAGCGCGCGTGCAAGTCGGCGCCCGCGGGTCCCGGGAGGATGGCCGCACAGGCGAGTCCATTCACGGGCTCGCGGCCATATTTGTGTCCACCCACAATCCAAGCGCGCCCATCGGCGAGGAGGTGAGGATGGCCGGCGGCGACGCGGACTTTCACCCCCGCGGCGAGGAGCTTGCGTAAGGTTTCCACCTGCGTGGAGCGCGCCGATAGGAGTACGCGGACATCGCACGCGGGGTCCTTGGCTTTCTCGAGCAGTTGCGCGAGTAGGGCAGGGTCGGCGTCGAGCGACGCCAGCGTCGCCCAGAGCTCGGCTTTCGCACCCACGATGAACGCGGCACGGGCGTCCGCGACTTCCAGGCGCGCCACGGGCTTGGCGGGTGGCTTGACGATGGGACGGACGTCGATGGGCACTCCGGCGATCACGCGCTGCGCCGGGAAGGTCGCGGGCTGCTCGGCCTTGCCGGCCCCCGCGCGGGAGAGGCGGTTCACGCCATGCCGCCACCAACCGAGCGCGAAGAGCCGTTGGAGGTTCGGAGCCAACGTCGGTTCGTCGACGCACAGGCCCTCGCCGGACTCCAAGAACGCGCGCGGAGTCGGGGTGGCCGCATCGACGAGCAGCATCGTCGGATGGAAAGTCGTCGTGCTTTGCAACGTCGCGCCCGCGGCCGCCAAGGAATCGAGCGCCGCTAGATGTACTTTCTTCTCATCCGGCTTCAGCTCGGGCCCTTGGCCTTCGGTCGTGATGATGTAGACGCGGACCTGCCGTTGCTTGGCCGCTTGCACGAGGGCAGCCACGAGCGCCGCGTGCGTGAGCGTCGGCAGCGCCAGGTGCACCGTCGTCTGGGCGCTGCCGATGGCGGCGATCCAGGCGTTCAGCCAAGCGGCGCGTTGCGTGAACACGTGCGGGCCTTCGGGAGCGGCGGGCACTTCCCCCTCACGGCGCAGCCAGACATCGCCGACCACGCGCTCGTGGTAGCGGAAGGGTTCCGAAACGCGGGTGAGCGGAGGGATGCTCATGGCGCGTCCTCCCAGAGCAGGAGGTCGTAAGCTTCCAGCAACGCGGCCCGACTACCGTCTGTGGGTCCGCTGGAGGGTTGTTGGGCGAGGGCCGCCGCGAGTTCGTGCAAGGAGCGCGGACGATAGCCCGGGATTTTCTGTCGCGCGGCTTCGCCGGCCTTGGCCGCCGCCGCGGGCGTGCGTTCGCCGCCCAACGCGCGCACCTGCAGCCACAAGCCCCACGCCTCGACGTCTTCCGCGCGCGGGACGAGCGCGATCTCGATCGGTTCGACTTCGAAGACCCCGAGGTCGAACTGCCCGGGCACGCGGAGGTGCGCCGTGAAGGCCTTCGCGTGGCGCAGCCGGAAGTTCAGCCGCGCTTCGGTCGGCAAAGCCGCGAACGGCACGGAGAGGCCGGCCGACAGTTCGCGCGGGGCGGCGCCCGCCGAGAGCACGAGCGCGAGGAGGTCGGCGTAGCTCTGGTCGGGGCGACGTTGCAGCGGGGAAGTGAGGCGCACGTCCACGGCGGGCGGAGACTTCTCGCCCTTGCCTTCCTTGCGTTCCGCAAAGAGGCGAATCCGGAAGGGGCCCGGGTGGTCGGGCGCGAGTTCGAGTTCGATGGTCAGCTCCTGCTGCATCGGTAGGCTGCGGACCAGGTCGGCGGTGCGTTGGATGACGAACGGGGACTTGGGTTGCAGCAGCGAATGGCCGCACTCACCGGGCGCGGTGGTCAGCGGGACTTCGAGCGGGACCGCTTCGCCGCTGCTGGGTTCGCGACGTTCTTCGAGGTGGAGCACCGGATGGCCGCCGAGCAGGGGTTCGTCGGTGATCGCGAAGCGGAACAACCCTTGCTTGGCTTCGGTGGACAACCCGAGCGGGGCGACCGCCGCTCCCAGGGCGCTGAGCGCATACGCGGGATGCGCTTCCGTGCCGGTCGCGGTCAGCATGCCTTGGCGGACGCCGTGCTCGAGCCAGGTCCGCGCGGCCGCGACGGAGAGCGGCAACAAGTGGAGCGAAACATCCTCGGGCGTCAGCGGTCGCGCCTGCTGAGCCCGTTCGCCGGCGAGCCGCAACAACGGGAGCCATTCGGTCTGGGCCGAAGGCACCTGCACGATGGCCATCGTCTCCAGCCACCGGACCGTGAGGGTGCGGCGGAGGCGCAAGGTGGGTAGGCGCACGCTCATCGCTGCACCTCCTGGCGGGAGTGGAGGCTGCTACCGCGGGGCAGGCCGGAATGGTAGACCAGCTCGGAGCGGCCCGTGCCGGTGTCCGCTTGCACGCCGTCGTGGAGGACGGTGAACACCGAGGGCAGCGTGCGCTCCATGAGCGTGAGCAACGCGCGCGGTTCCCAGAGCGGTTTCTCGAAGGGGAAGATGCAACGCAGGTCGAGCAGCAGGGCGCGGGCGAACTCGCCGCGGGCCGCCTCGTCGGCGCGACGGTCGTGGAGGCCGCGGAGGTTCGCCGCGGTCCGAAGCGACCAGCTGAGCAAGATCACGGGACGGGGTTTCGCCGCGCGCCCGCGGGTCTTGGGCGCCTTCATGCGCGCGGCCAAAGCGGCGAAGAGCGCGCTGGGCGCATCCGTCACGACGAGGCGGAAGTCCGTCGACAAGCGGGCGAGCAGGTCGGTCTGTTCGATGCAGCCGCGCGTCGTCACGATGACGTTGAGCTCCGGCGCGGGCGCGGCCCAAGCGTCGGCGGTGGCCTCGGCCGCCGGGCAGACGGCGACCGTCAGTTGCCGTTGGCGGAGGTGTTGGACCGCCGCGGCGAGCGCGCGGGCTTCGTCACCGGGCGTCTCGAGCACCAGCAGCACTTTGCGTCGTCCGTAGGCATCGGCCAGTTCCGCATCTTCATCATCGGCGGAGCCGTCCTTGCCGACGCACGCCTTGTAGGCGAGCTCGGCCTGCAG
This sequence comes from Opitutia bacterium UBA957, assembly GCA_002293065.1. GTDB lineage: Bacteria > Verrucomicrobiota > Verrucomicrobiia > Opitutales > UBA953 > UBA953. The sequence continues at coordinate 12,777 of DBCN01000147.1, read as the reverse complement.
TTCCGCGAAGCGGCCGGCTTGCGTCGCTTCGGCGGCGACGAGCGCCGCCAGTTCGAGACGAGCAGGCGAAGTCGGTTGCCCGGCGGCGGTGCCGAGGAGCGTCCATTTCGCGGCGTGCACCGCGAGCGGCAAGAAATCGGCGAACGTCAAAGTCTCGGCGGAGAGCACGATCAGTTGATCGTAGCCTGCGGCGTCGTGCGCCAAAGCCGCCGGCCGGAGCGCGGGATGCTGCGCTAGGCCGGCGTTCGTGCCGTAGGTCAGGTTCGCCGCGGCGACCGCGACGCGTTCGGCCTCGTCGCGTTTCAACATCACCGGGCCGACCTGCCGCAAGCGGGCCACCTGCGATTCGAGGACGTGTGGTTGGAATTTCGTGGTCGCCCCTTCGCCGGGCGCCAAGAGCCGGAGCGGGGCGGTGAGGTGCGCGCCATCAGGATGCGTCTGCGTGGCGGCGAGGACCGCTTCCAGTTCGGGGCTGTCCGTGGCCGTCAGGAGCACGCGTTGCCCGCGCCGCAGGCATTGCAGGATGAGTTCGGCGGTGGCCCGGACGCGGGCGGGGCCGGCGGCGGCTTCGAGCAGGGCGAAGTCAGGGGAGCCGATGGCCTTGCGGACGAATTCGCGGGCGCTGGCCTCGCCGGGGGCGAGCAAGAGCCAAGCGGAGGCTTCCTCGCCGACGTTGAGGGCTTGGGCGTCCCCCCAGCTCTTGGCCTCTGGGTTGAAGAGGTTGAGGAGGGGGAGGTGGCTCGCCTCCCAGCGCTGGAGCAGCCGCTTGAGGGCGGTGACCCGTCGGAGGGCGGGGTGGCGGGCGGGGCGGGCGGCCAGGGAGACCGTCTCACCGTTGGTTATCTTAGTAAGCAGGGCTTCGCTGTCCGGCCCCGGGGTCGGTCGGAGGATCAGGAGGAGGGGGTCGCGCAGGCAGTCGACCCGTTCGGCCCGCAAGCCGGGGGCCCCTTGGTTGCCCTCGGCGGCCGTGGCGTGGAGCACGAAGGTCTCTGTTTCCGAGCAAGCCAACCGGAGGGCATGGGCAGAGTTGTTTTCTGCATCCTCTTGTCCTTCAAACCTTAACGTAATCAGTCCCGGGTGCTCGCCATCGGGCGTAGCGGGCAGAGAACCCCTTGCCTCCGCGTGGGCGAAAGCGGCCTCGGTTTGGCGGATCGTGGCTGTCGAGCAAGCCGTCACGAGCCAGGCGCCCGTCAGCTGGGAGGCCTCCTGCTCGGCCGCTTGGAGGAGTTCGGCGAGTTCTAGCCTGGCCCGATCAGTGGATTGGGGTGCGGGTCGCCGCCGGGCGTCGTCGAGTTTCCGGAGGTCAAGCCCCGCGTGCCGCAAGCGGGTAGATTCAGCGACTAAGCCGCCTAAGCGCTGGCGCAAAGGGTCAGGGGGGGCGGGATGGGAGGGGTCGGGCGGCAAGGACGGCGGTCTTACTCTATAAAGATAGAAGGGGAGTGGGGGCAGCCCCTACCTATTTAGAGCCGCCGTAGAAAAGCGAGCCTCGGGCTTGGGTGGTTCAAGGATGCTTAATTTTAGGCAAACCACCATAAAACCCCGATTGGCCCCCTCGGTCATGATAAGATTATAAATAGTCATATAAGTGTCTATCCCCAGCGGCCTGGGGCGACTAACCTGTGAATGAAGCGGGGATAAAAAATTGAGGTAAGAGCCTTATTTTTATTTGAAGTAACCCCCTTATGGGTCGATGATGATTTATCCCCACCCCTTCCATCCATTCCTATCCGTGGGATATCCAACGGATATTTCCGCCCACTTTCGGTTGAGGCGATCACCCGCTTTCTTGGTTTCCCCCATTTTTCATCACCCATTTTTTACGCAACCCGCGCGCTGCCTCTTCTGAGGCCAACGCGCACCCATCCCTACCCCCAAACTTTACTCAAATGAAACGCAGTCGCTCCCCGAAGCTCATCTCCCGCGCGTGCCTTTTCGCCGCCGCCGCTCTCCTCTCCGTAGGTGCGCCGCCGAGTGTGCGCGCCGCCAACATCTTCTTCGACCAGAACGGCGCGACCGCCGGCACCGGCGCCACGGGCGCGGCCTCGTTCAACGGCGCGTTCTGGGTGAATGCCGGCGCCGGGACGACGATCCCAGGCACCGCGGCCGCCGCGGCCTACACCTTCACCAACGCCGACGTCGCCTACTTCACCGGCGGTTCGGTGCAGACGATCACGCTCGGTGCGGCCACGACGCTCAACGGCATCAACGATCAGACGGGGATGACGTTCACCGCGCAGACCTTCACGCTCGCGGGCACGACCCCGACGATCACCGTCGCCACAGGTAAGACCACCACGATGCAGTCCGTGCTGGCGGGCACAGCTCGCCTCACGAAGGCGGGCTCGGGTACGTTGGTGCTCAACACCAACGCCAAGACCTACACCGGCAACACCACCGTCAGCGCCGGCGTGCTTTCGCTCGGCTTCGGTGGTGCGACCGGTGTCATTCGCGGCGACGTCACGGTCGCCAGCGGCGCGCAGCTGGAGTCCAACTTCTCCAACTCGGGTGGCTACACCGCTGGGGCCAAGATCAACACCGTCACCATGACGGGCGATGGTACTCTGGCCTCCCTCAACCACAAGGTGGCCGGTGACTTCGGCTGGGGTGTGACCTACAACCTCACCGGGGCCATCATGCAATCGAACGGTGGCACCAACAATGCCGCCGCCACCTCCCTCTTTTCCTTCGGTGACCCCAGCGCCACGGCTAATACGACCGACACGACGGTGAACACTTTGGCGAGCGCCAACGAGTCGAAGATTCTCGGTCGCATTCACATTCGCGAAAACAACACCAACAACCGCATCAAATTCAATGTCGCGGACGGCGGCGCCGCCGTCGACCTGCGTGTCGGTGCGTTCATCACCGAGGGCGCCACGGGCCGCGGTATCGAAAAGACGGGTACGGGCCTCATGCTCTTGGAGCAGAACAACACCTTCAGCGGTCTGACGCATATCCTCGGTGGACGTCTCCAGATCAGCGAAGACCTACGGCTCGGCACGGCCCCGACCGCCGCCACGGCCGGAAAAATCACTTTCAATAACGGAGGCCTGTTGAATACGACCGCCACCTTCACGCTCAACGCCAACCGCGGGGTGGCCCTCACGGGCAGCGGCGGTTTCGGCGTCAACTCCGGCACGACCCTCACCTACGGCGGCATCATCGCCGGAGCGGGCGTATTGCAGAAGGGGGGCGCGGGAGCCTTGGTGCTCACGGGTACGAACACCTTCACGGGTGGCGTCAACCTATTCGAAGGCTCGATCACGATCGGTGCCGCGAACCGTTTTGGTACGAACGGCGCGATGAATTTCAACAACAACGGTAAGCTCATCACCACGGCCAACCTCACCTTGGCGGGGGCCAATACCTTGGCCGGCAACGGTCAGCTCGCTCCGGACGCGGGGACCACCTTGAACATCTCCGGCGCTTACTCCGGCGTTGGTAGCCTCACCATGTCCGGTAACGGCCTCTTGGTGCTCAACGGCACGAGTTCCTACACAGGTGGCACCAATTTCACCGCGGGCGCCGTCCAAGTCGCCGCCGACGCCAACCTGGGTGCCGCCGCGGGTGCGCTCACTTTCAATAATGATGGCAGGCTCCGTTCGACGGGTTCGTTCACCGCCGCCCGCGCCGTCACGATGACCGGCGCAGGCACTTTCAACATCGATGGCGACCGGACCGTCACCGTTTCGGGCGTCGTCAGCGGCGCCGGCCTCATCACCAAGATGGGCTTGGGCGAACTCCAGCTCACCGGCACCAACACCTTCACCAGCAAGCTCAACATCACCGGGGGCACCCTCAGTGCGAACGCAGCCGCTGCGTTGGGCGCGGACCCCGCCACGTTGACCGCTGATTGGGCGACCTTGGCCGGGACCTCCACCTACCTGCGCGCGACCGGCTCGCTGGCCCTGGGTGGCAACCGCGGCATCACCCTGAACAACGGTGGTGGCTTGCATGCCGATGCCGGTTTCACGCTCACCGCCGACACGACCTTCACCGCCACCGGCACCGGCGCCAGCGTCCTCCGCATCGGCAACCTCGGCAGCACCGGCGGCTTGGTTTACTTGCCGCCCACCGCCGTCCTTCCGGCCGCCACCACCATCGACATCGTCCAGTCGGGCGCCTTGGCCGCCACCGGTCTCTACAGCGATGCCAATGCCTGGCTCGCCTCGGGCAAGATCGCCGGCACTTCGACCGGGACGCTGGCCCTCACCTCGGCCGATGCGGCCGCCAACTTCGACCTCTCGGGCACCTATAAGACCCTTGGTCTCGGCGCTTCCGCCGCCGTCACCTACACGGGCACCATCACCCCGGGCACCGATGGCTACGTCCTCGGTGGCGGCGGTGGCACGCTGACGGTTTCCACGGTCTTGTCGGGCGCCAATGAGCTCGTCCTGAACAACTTCAACAGCGGCGCCGTCATCCTCACCGAAGCCAACACCTATACGGGTCCGACGGACCTCACCACGGGTTCGTTGACCATCAACAACGCGGCCGCCATCGGCAGCGGTTTCTTCACCGTCCGCACCGCCACCACGATCGACAACGGTTCGGGCGCGGCGCTCGCCCTCTCGGCGAACCCCAACGGCTCGTTCGGCGTCGGCGGCATCGCCGGCGGGACCATCACGTTCACCAACACGAACAGCCTCGACCTCGGTTCGGGCATGTTCGCCATCGCCGGTTCGAGCGCACAGACCTTCAACGTCGTCGCGAACACGTTGCGCATCGGCGCCCTCACCGGGACGACCCAGCTCCGCAAGCAAGGCACCGGTACCTTGAGCCTGGCCGGCACCGGCCTCTACACCGGCGAAATCGTCCTCGACGGCGGCAATGCCAACTTCGAGTCCCACCAGGCACTTTCGATTTGGGGCAAGACCGCCTTCTCCACCTTGTCCAGCGGCATGGTGCTCGACCTCGGCGGCGACATCCAGTCCCAGCGCCGCATCGGCGCCATCTTGGAAGGCTACGCCAGCCCCATCATCGTCACCAACGGCTCCATCGGCCTCATCGGCGATGCTTCGGCCGGCGTTGCCTACACCGCCCGCGGTACGGTCAACAGCACCCTGGATATGTCCGGCGTCTCGGTTCTCTCTTATAAGAGTTCCCTGCTGGGCCGTCCTTCCTTCAACGCGAACGGCGCCTCCTTCGACGCTTCCGCGACAGCCACGAACGTCGGCCTCACGCTGAATTTCGCCGGCATCAACGTGATCACCGCGGGTCGCCTCACGTTCGGCGGCCAGTCGGCCAATACCACGGGCCAGACGAACACCATCAACTTCGGCACGGTCAATCTCTTCAATACGGATCGTCTCCAGTTCGGTCAGTACACCGCTGGTGCCACCGCCGCGATCCGCAGCGGCGTCGTCAACCCGGTCTTCGTGCTCCGCGCCCAGGACGGCGGCGAGCAGCGCGCCGCTTCGCTCTTCGTTAATTACCTTTCTTCGGGTGGCATCTCTAGTGGTTCGACGGTCAACCTCACCGGTGCGCAACTCGACGTCCGCGCCTCGATGGTCCAAATCGGTGGTGATTTCTCGGGCGGCACGACCAACACGACGAGCACGGGTGCGTTCATCTTCAACCGCGGCCTCTTCGATGCCTCGGTCGTCCGCCTCGCCACCTCCGAATCCACGGGCACGCTCACCAATACTTCCAACATCGCCACCTTCACGCAGGATGGCGGCACGGCCCGCATCGGCTCCCTCGTGCTCGGTCGCACCTTCTCGGCCGGCCTTGGTTCGAACCGCAGCGCGACCTATACCCTCAACAATGGCACGCTCTTCGTCGGTGGCGTCACCGGTACGCCCGGCCTGACGAACGCCAACTCCGTCCGCAATTTCAACCTCGCCGGCGGCATCCTCCGCAACTTCGACGCCGCGACGGATCTCACGCTCACCAGCGTGGATGCCACGGCCACGGGTCGCCTCAACCTCAACCTCACCAACGCCCCGACGATCGAGGTCGACGCGGGCCGCACGATCACCGTTGAGACGTCGGCGCGCCTGCAGGGGCTCGGTTCCTTGACGAAGGCGGGCGAAGGCTCCCTCGTCCTCCGCGGTTACCAATCGCATCTCGGTGGCACCGTGCTCAACGAGGGCACGTTGCTCCTCGACTTCCGCAGCTCCACGAATGCCTCGAACATCTTGGCGGGCACGACCTCCAGCGTGGTCGCCGCCGGCGGTTCCGTCGGTGGTTCCGCCATCGCGGTCGCCTCGACCACGGGCTTGGCCACGGGCCAGATCGTTGGTGGTACGGGCGTCGTCCCTGGTTCCATCATCACCGGCATCACCAGCACCGTCCCGACCTTCGTCCCGACGGCTGACCAAGTCGGCGTGGGCACTTTCCTCGCCTACACCGGTTCCACGGCGGAATTCTTCGTCGGCATGCCGGTCAGCGGCACCGGCATCACCGCTGGCTCGGTCATCGCCGCGATCACGCCGGGCGTCGGCATCACCCTGAACAAGGAAACGACCACCCCGGTCCTCACCACGGACACCGTGACCGGTTCGGCCAGCGTCCTCGTCAGCAAGGCCCTCGTCGGCGTTCCGGCCGGCAACCTCACCACCTTCGGTGTTCCCGTGGCCACGGCGGCTGCCGGTAGCGTCATCGGCGAGACCCGCGTTGCGGTGGAAAGCTTCGGCACCCTGGCCATCGGCCAGCTCGTCAGCGGTACGGGCATCCCGAACGGCGCCACGGTGACGGCACTCACTTCGGTCGCTCCGACCTTCTCGCCGTCCGTCGACCAGACCGCGGTGGGCACCACTTTGGATTACACGGGCAGCACCGCCGACTTCTTCGTCGGCATGCCGATCACCGGCACGGGCATCGACGTCGGCACCGTCATCACGGCGATCGACGTCGGCGTCAGCATCACCCTGAGCAAGCCGACCCTGACCCCGGTCTTGGCGGCCACCACCCTGACCGGCACCCCGAGCGTCACGCTCAGCAGCGCGCTCACCGCCGTCCCGACCGCCCTCACCACCTACCGCATGGGTACGCTCACGCTCGGTGGCGGCACCTTGGCGATGAACGCGCGCGACGGTATCGCGCAGGATCAGTCCTTTGCCTCGACCACCTTCACCCCGGGCGCTTCGACCGTCCGTGCGGACGTCGGTGGCGTCGTGAACTTCGTCGAAAGCACCGCCTTGCTCTCCCTCGGCGCCCTTTCCCGTCAAGCGGGCGGTACGGTCGACTTCATCCTCCCGGCCGGCACGGTGTCCGCGGATAACGGCATCACCACCACGAGCGCCAACAATGCGGCCGGCATCATCGGCGCTTGGGCCACCGTGGGCGGCAGCTCCTTCGCCTCCGTGAACGCGGGTGGGCAGATCGTCGGCCTCGCCAACGCCGCCTACAACACGAACACCTGGGCCACCAACAAGGCCGTCGATGTGACCACTTCCGGTACCATCGCCGACGCCTCCGTCGCCCATGCCCTGCGCTTCGCCGCGGCTGGCGCCACCACCTTGACCTTGGGCGGCACGGCCACCCTGGAAGGCGCGGGCATCCTCGTGACCACCGGCGTGGGCGCGAACGACACCACCATCACGGGTGGCACTTTGGCCGCGAACGGCGAAATCGTCGTCCAGCAATTCAACGGCGCCGGCAAGTTGATCCTGGCTTCCGTCCTTGCGGATGGCACCGCCCCGCTGGTGCTCACCAAGACCGGTTCGGGCGAACTCGTCCTCTCCGGCGCGAACACCTTCACCGGTGCGACCAACCTCAACGCCGGCACCTTGACGCTCGGCGCCTCCGGTGTCCTCGCGGATGCGGCGGCCCTCGCGATCAATGG
>DBCN01000147.1:0-4824 GCA_002293065.1 Opitutia bacterium UBA957 | reverse complement strand
ACCCTCACGCTCTCCGCCGCCAACACCTTCACCGGTAAGGCGATCCTCAATCAAGGCCGCGTCAACATCACCGCCGCCAACAACCTCGGCGACGTCTCGGCGGCCTTCGTGGCCGACGCCCTCACCTTGGGCGGTGCCACCCTGGCGACCTCCGGTTCGCTTGACCTCGGCGTCAACCGCGGCGTCACCCTCGCGGGTGACTCCTCCCTCGATGTCGTCTCGGGCAACTTGACCATCTCCGGCATCGTTGCCGGCGCCGCCAACCTCGAGAAGACCGGCGCGGGGGCGCTGACCCTCTCCGGCGCGAACACCTTCACCGGCGTGCTCACGCAGCGCGCGGGTCAGCTCAACCTCGCCAGCGCCGGTGCGCTCGGTGCCGGTAGCGTCTTCTTCGCCGGCAGCGCGCTCGACAACACGAGCGGTGCCTCCCTGGCCACGACCGGCGGCGACTTCTACGCCCTCGGCAACCTCAACTTCGTCGGTACGAATGACCTCTCCCTCGGTGGGCGCTTCTTCCTGCCGAACGACGTGACCATCACCATCGGCTCGGGCGACACGCTGACGCTCGCCGGTCAAGTCCTCGGCGGCGGCATCCTGGCCAAGCAAGGCGCCGGTACCCTCGTCATCTCCGGCCAGAATGGCGCGACCGGTGGCACCAACGTCGAAGCCGGCACGCTCCGCACCGGCGCAGAGAACGCCCTGTCCGATTTCTCCCTCTCCGTCTCCGCCGGTGCGACCGTCGAGCTCGGTGGCAACGAAAACGTCGGCCTCCTCTTCGGCAGCGGTTCGATCGTCCTGGGCGCCAACGCCCTCACCATCGGTTCCGACCTCGCCTTCGGCACGAATGCCTTCACCGGCACGATCTCCGGCGCCGGTTCGCTGGTGAAGTTCGGCACGGGCACTCAGTCCCTCCTCACCGCCAACACCTACACGGGCGGCACCGTGGTCCGTGGCGGCACCTTGGTCATCGCGAACAGCGCCGCGCTCGGCACGGGTGCGGTCCGCATCGAATCCGATAACAGCACCGGCTTCACCCGCCTCTTGCTCCAAAATGGCGTCAACCTCGCCAACAACCTGTCCATTGCCGGCGGCACGTCGGGGGTAGGCAACGGCGCGATCATGGTGCAGGGTCGCAATTCCATCGCGACCCTCTCCGGGACGGTCAATGTCGGTCCAAACCAGCCGTCCGGCAATATCGGCGGTGGCGTCTTCACCGGCCCGATCGGTGGCATCGGCTACCTCAACATCACGGGCGCGCTCAACGTCGATGAAACCGGCTTCTTGGCCCGCGGCAGCAACAGCGGCCTCTCCATCCGGAACGGCAACGTCCGTCTCGGCGGCGCCGGTTCCTACACCAACGTCCTCCTCAACCAAGGCCGCCTCATCGTCGGCGCCAACGATGGCATCGCGACCACGGCGACGGTGACCATGGCCGGGGCCGGCAACGGTTGGCTCGACCTCAATGGCTTCAACCAGAGCTTGGTCGCCGTCGTCCGCCAGGGCAACGTCGCCTACGTCCTCAACGACGCCCAGGGCACGACCTCGACCCTGACCCTCGCCCCGACCACCGACCTCGTTTCCGGTGTCCGCTTGGTGGCCGGTCTCGGTACGCTGGCCCTCGTCAAGGCTGGTTCGGCCAACCTCACGCTGAACAACGCCGAAAACACCTTCTACGGCCAGACCCGCATCACGGGTGGTAAGCTGATCCTCGACAATACACTGGCCCTGCAGAACTCGAACGTCGTCGTCGGCAATGGCGACAACGGCCTCCTGTCGTTCGGTTCGCTGACCGCGGTCACCCTCGGTGGCCTGGTCGGCGACCGTTCGTTCGCCCTGACCAACGGTGCGACCGTCCCGGCCGTCCTCAACTCGCTTACCCTCGGCAACAGCCTCCAGAATGCCACCTACTCGGGCGTGCTCAGCCGTCCGACCCGCGTGACCGGCAACGGTACCCTCGCGACGACCACGACCGTGACCATGACCGACGTCACCGGCATCGTCGCCGGCATGACCGTCTACGGCGCCGGCGTGAACAACGGCACCACCGTCACCGCGATCGACGAAATCGCCAAGACCGTCACCCTGTCCGCCGCGGCCACCAAGTCGGGTGAGACCGAACTCGTCTTCGAGCCGACCCGCTTCACCTTGACCAAGCAGGGCACGGGCAACCAAACCCTCTCCGGCGTCAGCACCTTCGCCGGTACCACGGTCGCCAACCAGAATTGGATCTTCATCAACGGCGGCGCCTTGACCTTGGGCGCGGGTTCGCTCTCCGCGAACAACAAGCTCATCCTGCAGGGTGGCGGCGCCTTGACCATCGCGGGCGACCACACCACCGCCACCGGCTGGCTCGATAGCGGGCGTATCGCGCGGAATGCCACTGGCGCTCTGGCGCTGACCGCCGATTCCACCGAAGCCATCAGCTTCGCCAACTTCCCCTATCTCGCCCTCGGCGCCAACGGCAACGTCACCTATACGGGTGCCCTCACGCCTGGTCGCCTCGGCTACCGCCTCGGTGGCGGTACGGGTACCCTGACCCTCTCGGCCGACGCCTTCACGTCGACCAAGCCGCTGACCATCGCCGGTTCCGTAGCGGCGGGCGGCACTTCGGGTAAGGTCGTGCTCACGGGCACGACCCCGGCCTACACGGGTCGCATCGACGTCCGCGGTGGCGGGCTCCAGCTCTCGGCCCTCGGCGGCATCGATTGGTCGTCCGCGGGGCAGACCTTCAACCTCGCCAGCGTCGCCGGTTCCTTCGGCACGACCCTGACCTTGGCCGGCGACCTGACCATCGGCCGCGCGACCAGCTTCGTGCGCGGCGCGACGCTGATCGACACCGGCGCCGATGACCTCACCTTCACGGCCAACCTCCGCGGCACCGGCGAAGCTTCGCAGGTCGTCAAGCTCGGCACGGGCTCGATCGTCGTCAACGGCACGGGCTCGAACAACCTGGGTGCCGGCGTATCCGTCAACAACCCGAACCTCACGGGCAACCTCTTCTGGGGCGGCGTGACGATCCAGGAGGGTTCGCTCATCCTCGATGGCGGCAACGCCGCTTCCTACAACGTCGGCCGCACCGGCGAATTCGTCATCGGCAACTCCTACAGCCGCCCGAGCGGCGTCGAGGTCGAATCCGCCGTGGTCAGCCAGCGCAGCGGCATCCTCAACATCGGGTCTTGGTTGACCGTCGGCCGCGGCAGCTACTCGACCGCGACCACCAACTCGTTGCTCCTCTCGGGCAACGCCGTCACCCACGCGCTCAACTTCAGCACGGGCTTCAATGCCGGCCAAGGCCTCACCGCCTCGCGTTCCCTCGTCGAAGTCTCGAACAACGCGAGCTTCCTCGTGGTCGGCACGAATGACCCGGGCCAGTTCAACCTCTCCGAGTCCCCGGGCAGCTTCACGGCCCTCACCCTGCGCGACAACGCCGTCATCCAATACTTCGGTGGGGCGGTCAACGCCGGCCAGCACCGCATGCGCGTCGGTATCGGCGGCACGGCCGTCATCAACGTCGCTTCGAGCACGGCGGCCTTGCGCGGCAACGCGATGACCTTCGGCGAAAACGACGATTCGGCGGGCGCGCTCTACCTCAAGGGTTCGCTCCAACTCGTCGGCCCCGGCAACGTCAGCGCCTTCGCGATCGGCAAGTCGACCGGGGGCTATGGTTACGTCCTGGTGGACAACGCCGCGGCCACCCTCAACACGGTCTTCCTCTCCGAAGTCGGCGTCGGCGGCGATGCGGGTGGCGATGGCGTGCTCGAGGTCCGCTCCGGTAACGTCAGCATCAGCGCCTACCTCACGCCCAACCGCGGCAACGCGGCCGAGCAGCAGTCGTTGGTCAACGTGACCGGCGGTACCCTCACGATCGCCAACCTCGACCAGAACTTCGTCAACTATCAGACGGGCATCACCAACGGTCAGGCCCAGATCAACGTCACCGGCGCCGGGCAGTTGCTTGGTGGGGCCGCGGCCAAGCTCAACCTGATGTATGCGGCGGCCGACGGTTCCCGCACCCTCGGCGTCCTCAACGTCACCAATGGCGGTTTGGCCCAGCTCAACCAGATCTACGCCAACAGCGCCAACGGCCTCTCGCTGGTCAACGTCGACGGAGGTACGCTCCGCGCCACCGCGGCCCAGGACAACTTCATCGATAGCCGCATCCGCGCCACGACCATCTACGATGGCGGCCTCACGGTCGACACCAACGGCTTCGCCGTCGGCATCAAATCCATCCTCGCCGGCGCGACCGGTGCGGGAGTCGGCAGCATCGCGCTCGCCACTTCGGGCACCAATTACGTCGGCGCTCCGCTGGTCCGCCTCATCGGCGGCGGCGGCACGGGCGCGACCGCGGTCGCCGTCTTCGACGAGACCACGGGTCAGGTCACCGGCATCACCGTGACCAACCCGGGTACCGGCTACACCTCCGCGCCGACGGTCGTCATCACGGGCGGCAATGGCACCCCGCTGGTGGCTTCGGCCACGCTCGCGGCCAATGCGACGGATGGCGGCCTGACCAAGACCGGTAACGGCATCCTCTCGCTCGGTGCGGCCAACACTTATGTGGGCGGTACCCGCATCTTGAAGGGCGGCCTGACGCTCAACTTCGCGGCCATCGGGAGCGGCACCAATGCGCAGTACGCCGAAAACAGCGGTTACGCCTTCGCGCCCATCGACAATATCCTGGCTCCGACCAGCACGCTCACGCTGAACGGCACGGCGGTCCTCGTCCAAGGCCGCGAAACGACCGTCAACACGCAGACCCTCGCCGGCATCAGCTTCGCCTCGGCCAACAGCACGCTGACGCTCGCCGCCGGCACGGGTAAC
>DBCN01000002.1:42052-45963 GCA_002293065.1 Opitutia bacterium UBA957 | reverse complement strand
TACGACGAAGACGGGAAGAAGTTGGACTTCGGGTCGTTCCATGTGCCGAACGACTATTTATTCAAGGTCTGCCGCGAGAACCCGGAGTTCGTGCCGGCGATCTCCATCCATCCCGGCCGCAAGGACGCGTTGGCGGAATTGGAGCGCTGTTTGGCGGCCGGGGCGCGGGCGCTGAAGTTGCTCCCGAACTGTCAGAACGTGGATTGCTCGCTGCCGCAGTATGATGAGTTCTGGCGCCGCATGGCGGCCGCGGGTCTGCCGTTCCTCTGTCACACGGGGGGCGAGATGACGGTCCCCGTGATGAACCGTTCTTATCAGGACCCCCGCATCCTGCGTCGTCCGTTGGAACTGGGCGTCAAGGTCATCGCCGCCCACTCCTCCGGCAACAGCCACTTCTTCGATCAGAATTACTTCGGCGAGCTCATCAAGTTGATGGATGAGTTTCCCGCCCTGTATGCGGACACCAGCGCGCTCAATAGTCCCATCCGTAGTGGGGTGCTGAAGCAGGTGAAGGAATCAGGCCGCCTAGGTCGCTTCCTGCATGGTAGCGATTACCCCGTGCCCGTGGGGGCCCGCTGGGTCTGGTTGCGCGGGCTGATCACCTTCGCCCAAGCTTCCGAGGCGGGCCGCATTCCCAACCTGATCGAACGCGACGCGTTCCTCAAGCGGGCCATGGGCTTCGATGACGGCCACTTCACCCGACTCGGGGAGATCCTCCGGCCCGTCTGAAGCTTCGTTTAGAGCGCCCGCAGCAATCCTTGGATATCGACGGACTCCCGGATCATCTTCTCGATGATTGGGATCTTGTCGGCGTCCTGCCGCATCGTCTTCACCGTCATGTTGTTGATACGTGCCGTGACGGCGAAGGACTCGGCCTCGACGGCGGCGATCGGGATGCCGGCCTCGGTGAGGCGTTTGATGATGGCTTCGTTGGGGAGCAGACCGTTCGAGAGCAGTACGCCGGCCAGCGATTTGGCGCCATCGTTGTCGATGAAGGCCTCCAATAGGTCCTCGCGGTCACCGGGGACGATGACGAGGGTGCCGTTGACCTTCAGGTATTCGGCGGCACGGCGGGCGGACATGGCGCCGATGACGACGCGCCGGACGCGGCGGAGACCGGCAGGCTGGTGAATCCAGCGGGCGCGGGTTTCATCCGCCACCTGGTCAAGGTTGGGGTAGACGAGCGTTTCCTGGAGGGGCACCACGCCGAGCAGCGGGACGCCGAGTTTGCGGAGGCCGCGGCCGGCGAAGTCACGGATGAATTCGACCTTGTCGGGTAGGACCTTGTTGAGGATGACCCCGACGACTTCGACGCCGGCCTTGTCGAAGAGCGCCTTGTTGAGCGCGACTTCGTCGATGGGCTTGCCGATGCCGCCGGCAGCGACGATGAGGGCCTTGGAGCGCAAGACGCGGGCGTTGTCGGCGTTGGATGAGCCGAAGACCGAGCCCACGCCGGCGTGGCCGGAGCCTTCGACGACCACGATGTCCTTGCCGTAGGCGGCCCGGTCAAAAGCCCGGCAGATGCGATCCTTGAGCTGGGGCCCGATGACTTCGGGGTTCTCCAGGTAGTTCTTGGTGAACTCCGGGCCGACGGCCACGGGCGACATGGCGGAGATCGGGATATCGAGGTTGAAGAGACCCTCGATGAGCAAGGTGTCCTCATCGACCTGGTCATCACCCGACTGCACGATGCGCTGCGCGATGGGCTTGATGTAGCCCACATGCAGGCCCATCGACTGCAGGGCCGCCGTGAGGCCCAAGCAGGTCGTGGTTTTCCCGTCGTTCATCCGCGTCGCCGCGACGAAGATCCGGCGCGTGTCGAGGTTCATCGGGCTCATGAGCAAGCCCGGGATATTGTCGGCGAAACGCTTCCGGACGGCCATGGTCAGGCGGTCGGGCCGTCCTTGAGGGTCGGGTAAAGGTAGGACTTGTCGACGGCTTGGGCGGCGACGATGACCGCGGTGCCGAAGATGTCATGCGCGCTGGCGCCGCGGGAGATCTCGGCCGCCGGTCGTTCGAGACCCGTGAGGATCTGGCCGTAGGCAGGGATGTCCGCGATATGCTGGGCCATCTTGGAGGCGATGTTGCCCGAGTTGAGGTCGGGGAAGATCAGCACGCTGGCCTTGCCGGCGACGCTGCCGGTGACTTCCTTCGATTCGGCGGCGAAAGGATTGAGGGCGGCGTCGGCCTGCATTTCTCCGTCGATATCGGCCACGATGCCGAGCTCACGGGCCCGGCGCTTGGCCATTTCCGTGGCCGCTTGGACCTTCTTGATCGAGGCGAGGCGCGCGTTGGCCGAGTGCGTCGTGTAGGCGAGCAAGGCGACCTTGGGGGTCGTGTTGGTGAGGTGCCCGGCGAGGCCGGCGGTGGTCACGGCGATGTCGGCCAACTGTTCGGCCGTCGGCTCGGGAATGACGCCGCAATCGGCGAGGAAGAGCACGCCTTCGCAACCAAAGCGCGCTTCTTCGGATTCGAGGATCTGCATGGACGATACCGTTTCGACGCCGGCTTGGCGGGGCATCGTCTGGAGGATGGCGCGGAGGCCAGAGGCCGCGTGGGTGGTCGCGCCCGAAATGAGGGCATCCGCACCGGCGGTGGCGACCATGAGGCAGGCGAAGTAGCTCGGGTTCTTGACCAGCTCGCGCGGGTCGCCTTGGAGGTTGGTGTTGCCGTACCGCTGGATCGACTCGAGCTTTTCGGCGAAGCCGGCGAGTTCGTCGCTGCGTTCGGGTTCGATGACGCGGATGCCTTCCAGGCTGATATTGAGGCGGGCGGCCGTGATTTTGATGCGCTGGCGGTCGCCGATGAGGATCGGCACGCCGAGCTTCTTGGTCACGAACTGGCGGGCAGCCTGGATGATGCGCGGGTCGGCCCCTTCGGGGAAGACGACGCGCTTCGGGTGGTTCTGGAGGCGGGCGGAGAGGCGGGAAATCAAGGACATGGAAAAGAGGGAGGCACGGGGCCGTCAGTGGCTTCTATTAGAGCCAAAAGCAGTGGCAGGGCGAGGCAGAAGGCGCTCACCCTGCGAACTGTTGTCCGAGAGTCACTTACCCGCCGGAGCGGGTGGAGCGTAGGTGAAGACCGGGAAGCCCTTGAGGGCCTGCTTGGTCTCGGCTGTCACAGGGTAGCCGAGCTTCGTGAAGAAATCCGAAACGTCGACCTTGGCGGCCTGACCGTAGCGGATGACGAAACTGTTCTGCTTGGAGGGAATATCGCCTGACGCGGGAGTCTGGGCGTAGGAGCGGAGGGTGCTGCGGATGGGTTCCCAGCCGTGGGCTTGGATGAGAACCATGAAGGGGGCTAACTGCTCGAACGCACCCATGTTGGGAGGGTTAGCTAGGCGCTTGGCCATGTTGCCGTGCAGGTCCTTGATCGAGCCGTGACCCGTGCCGCGGGGCAGTCCGACCAGCTTTTCCATGCAGTACAGCGAGAAGAGGTTCACGGTGACTTCGGTCTGGCCGGGGAAGGTCCAATCGGTGCGCTGGTGATTGTGACCGAGCTCATGGAAGAAGCCCCAATTGCCTTTGGTCGATAACTTCTGCAGGTCGACGATGTCGGCTTCACTGGGATTGATGAAGCACATGAACGGGTAGCCCGAGTGCATGAAACCCGCGGAGATCTGGATGTCGGGGACCACGCGTTCCGGCGCGAAGCGCTCGAGCGCGACGAGGTCGTCCTGCAGTTCCATCGCCTTGTCCCACCATTCGGTGAGGGGCTTGGGGTCGGTGATCTGGGCGACGGTGCCACGACGGACGTGCAGGATGGCATGCTTGGCGACAAACGTCACCCAAGGGGCCGGCGAATCGGCGAGGGACTGTTTCCATGTTTCCGGCGTGTCTTTCCCGAGCACGTACGTCGGCATCGCGACGGCGTTGGCGAAGGCCAGGGCGGGGGCCGCTTTGACGGGTGCG
>DBCN01000002.1:38465-42013 GCA_002293065.1 Opitutia bacterium UBA957 | reverse complement strand
TGCGTTACGGACTTGGATGAAGAGCTGGCCGCCGAAGGCGTTGGCGATCTTGTTGACGCCGGGTTTCAGTTCGAAGGTCCGCGTGATGATGGGGAAACGGTTCCATTTCTCGAGCTTCAGGAGGCTATCGCGGTGACAACCGACGACGATGCGGACCGTGCGGCCTTCAGGGAGGGACGGGGCGGTAACCGTGACGATCTCGCCGGGTGCCGCGTAGAGGCCGGTTTCCTGCCAGGCTTCGGGGCTTGTCGCAAGGTTGGGCGCATTCCCGAGGGAGGTGTCCCAACGCGAAACAAGGTTCGCATCGTAGGCCACCGTGCGCGCGACGCGGTTCTTGGCTTCGACCGCGCCCGGGAAATCCTTGGCCGCGGGGTGGGCGGTGACCTGCTCGGCCGGCAAGGCCATGTAAGCTTGGATGCTCTTGTGCAGCTCGGCGCGTTCGGCCTCGACTGGCTGGACGAAGGCGGCCTTCGGCTTGGGGGTGATGTCTTCAGGCTTGGTCGCCGCGAAGGCCGCGGTGGCGAGAAGGAGGAGGGTGAAGGTTCGGAGCATGGGGTTAGCGGGTAAGTTCGAGTTGGGTGAGGAGGGCGCCGGTTTCGGCGCCGATGAGTCGGACCGAGCAGTCCTTGGGCGTGACCTTGAAGAGCATGGCGGTGCCTTGCTCCTTGCCGGCTGGCTTCGGTCCACCGCCGATGAGCACGGGGAAGGGTGGGGTGGAGGTCACGGTGCCATCGCTGAATTGGCTATCTACCGGGCTGGACTTGAAGCGGACGGTCAGGGGTTGGTTCTTGGGCAGGAGTTTCCAGCCATGGTCGTGGCCGGCGAAGGCCGCATCCACCTTGCCCTCCGCGAGGACGTCCGTCCACACCTTGCGGGCGTGTTCGGAGTTCCAGATGTTGTCGTTGAAGAGCGGGATGTGGGACAAGAAGAGTCGCCAGCGGCCTTGGGCGGCGGGTGAGGCGAGCTCGGAGCGTAACCAAGGCGTTTGACGTTCGCGCAAGACGTTGAAGATCTCCTTCTTTTTTTCGAAGTCTTCCCCGGTGTCGGCGAACAGCAGGAACGCGGGACCGGCGGCAAAGGCCAGGGTCACGTCCTGTTCGCCCAAGGGGGCGTCCGCCCGTAAGCGTGGAGCCACGAACAAGCGCGCGAGTTGCGGAGCAAAGGGCCCCCGCAGGTCGTGGTTACCGCGGACATAGAGCATCGGCTTACGCGCGGCGTCCAGGCGACGGACGAAGCCATCGAGGGTGCGGAAGACGCGGTCGGCCTGATTCTTGGTCTGGGGGTCGTTCCAGCAGTCGCCGAGCAGGACGGAAAACTCGAAGCTCTCGGCGGGGACGTGGGCGAGGACGCGATCGAGCGTCGCCAACTGGTCATGGACGTCGTTGAAGACCGCGAAGCGAAGTTCGGGGGCGGCGGGGTTGAGGGTCCGGAACTCCTGCCAAGGGCCGGCGTTTCCGTCGATGATCACTTGGTAGGCGCACTGCCCACCGGCGGGTAGCCCTTGGAGACGGGCGGTCCAGCGTGTCCAGGGCGTGCCGGGAATGGCGAGCGCTTCGGCGGTCACGGGTGCCGGGGCTTTGTCCTGCGCGTTGGTGGGCCGCACTTGAATGGAAACGGTCTTGGCGGTCTGGCTGACGAGGCAGACCGACATGGCGTCCGCGGCGGGATGCTGGAGGTAGGGCCCGATGTGCGCAGGCAAGGGCGCCTCCGGCAGGTTCTGCGCCGAAAGCGTGGCGACCATCAGCCAGATAAACGCTAGGGCGGGGAAGCGAAGCACGCAGTAATCCAAGCCCCTAGCGGAGCGGTTTAAAGCGCAAACCCGCTATTGAGCGAAACATCTCTTAACGGAAGACCACCGTCTTGTGACCTGCCAGCAGCACGCGGTCTTCGACGACGGCGCGGAGGCCGCGGGCGAGGACGACTTTCTCGATGTCCTTACCGAGCTGCACCATGTCGTCGGGCGTGTCCGAATGGTCGACACGGATCACATCCTGTTCGACGATGGGGCCCTCATCGAGCTCCGGGGTCACGAAGTGGCAGGTCGCGCCGATGAGCTTCACCCCGCGGCGGTGCGCTTGGTGGTAGGGCTTGGCACCGGCGAACGACGGCAGGAACGAGTGATGGATATTGAGGATCTTTCCGGCGAAGTTGCGGCAGAGTTCTTCGTCCAAGACCTGCATGTAGCGGGCCAGCACGATGAGGTCGGCTTTTTCGTCGCGGAAGATCTGCTCCATGCGTCGATAGGCGACCGCCTTGTTTTCCGGCGTCACAGGCACGTAGTGGAAAGGAATCCCGTGGGCTTCCACGACCTTGCGGTGCGCTTCGTGGTTGGAGACGACGCAGGGCACGATGAAGCGGAAGTCCTGCGAGACCTGCCGAGCGAGCAGGTCGTAGAGGCAGTGTTCCTGCTTGGAGCAGAGCAGCACCACGCGACGCGGCTGCTCGGAGTCGGAGAGCGTCCATTCCAAACCGAACTGCTTGGCCAGCGGACTGAAGTGCTGGCCGAAGGCCTCGGGTGGGAAGTCCAGGGACGAGGCCTTGATTTCCATGCGCATGAAGAAGCGCGCGAGTTCGTGTTCCGTGTGTTGGCTGGCTTCGGTGATCCAGCCCTTGTGCTGGGCCACGAACGACGAGACCGCCGCCACGATGCCGGAGGCGTCGGGGCAGGAGAAACTCAGGGTCAGCGTGCGGTCCATGCCGGAGGATGGCCGCGGGGGCGGCCCTCCGTCAAGACCGCGTCCTTATTGGGCGTTCGTGGACTGGTTATCCCCTTGGGCCTCGTCTTTACCGGCCATGGCCTCGTTCTTGGAACCGAAGAGCGTGGACTTCGCGGGCTTGGCGCCGGGCTTGGTCGGCGGGAAGTTGGCGGGCATCCACGGCTTGAGCGGCGTGAGCATCGTCTTCATGGAGTCGGTGTACGGCCAGCCGAAGTTCGCGAAGTAGGGGCCGAGGTTGGCGCCGGCTTCCTGGGACCACGTCCGCACGAAGATGTCCTTCTTGCGTTCGTCGGAGTCGTGTTTGGAGAGGGCGCCGAGCGCCTCCTTGACCTTCTTTTCTTCTTTGAAGATTTCGGCGAGGCGCGCCTCGGCGGCGACCTTGTCCGCCTCCTTCTTCTCGCGGACGGCGGCTTTGATCTTCAGGTCGAGCTGGTGCTTCTCCTTGTCGAGGGCTTCCTGCTGCTTCTCGACTTCACGCCCGGCGATGCCGAGGTTCTTCTTCACCATGCCATCCGCCTTCTTGATGTCTTTGCGGCCGTTGAGTTCGGCGAAGGTCTGCTGGAGGCTGATCCAACCGAACTGCTTAACGGGGTGGTAATACTGGGCAAGCAGGTGGAAGGCCGAGGCCCCATGGGCCTTCGGGTCGAGCGCCATTTCGGCGGCCATCGCGGCCATGTCCTCGCCATGGCCATCGCCGAGCTTCTTGCCGGCGATCTTCTCCATGCAGTAAAGGGCGAACAAGTTGCAGGTGACCTCGGTGTAGCCGGCGTAGGTCCAGAGGCTCGATTGATGGTTGTGGCCGAGTTCGTGGAAGAAGCCCCAGTTGCCTTC
>DBCN01000002.1:36055-38340 GCA_002293065.1 Opitutia bacterium UBA957 | reverse complement strand
CGCTCGGCCGAGCGCCGGTCCTTCCAGGCCGCCAGCCAATCGCAGGCCTCGACGGTTTCCGTCCACGTCTTCATGAGTTCCGTGGCGTCGGCGTAGGAGAGTTCGCGGATGTGCTTGGACGGCACGGAGATCACCATCTTGTCGCAAATCATCTCGGCCCAAGGGGCCGGGGCGAGGCGGCTGTTTTCCCATTCGGCTCGGGTGGTCTTGCCGAGGGTGAAGTTCGGGGCTTCGACCGCGCCGACGATTTCGATGCGGATCTGGTCGCGCGATTTGCCGTTCTTGTCGTTCCCCGGCATCTCGATGTAGATCGGGCCACCGAAGGGGTTGGCGAGTTCGACGACCCGCTTGTTCAGGGCGATCGTGTTCGTGATGACCGGAAAGCGGTGCCAGTCTTCGCGCTTGATGGCGAAATCGCTCGTGATGTCGTCGTTGTGGCAACCGATGCGGGCGACGAGGCCCAGGTCGGCGTCCCCGGCGGGGATCCGGAAGGTGATGCGTTCGCCCGGGGCGGCGTACGTTCCGGTGGAATGCCAGCGGGAGCGGTTGACCGGAATGTTGACCGTGGTGATGACGCGGTCGGCGGGTTCCAGGACCTTGCCCGGGAAGGCCTCGGCATCGGGGTGGGGGAGGCAGCGGTCGGGGTCGATTTTAGCCCAATACTCTTCGACGGTCTTGCGAAGCGTGGCCCGCTTGGCGGCATCGCCCGAAGCGACGCGTAACGGAGCGTTCGGTGAAGCCCGGAGTTCATGGCCGGCCTTGACCTCCTTCTTCAGGGGCGCCTTGGGGTCGCCGAGATGGGCCGGTACGAGGCGCGTGGAGACCGTCTTGTAGAAGCGGTTGAACTTCGGTAGTTCTTCGACGACGACAGGTATCGGCTTCGCTGGCTCGGGCTTTGGCGGTTCGACGACGACGGGCGGCGGCGTGACCACGACCACGGGTGGCGGTTCGACTTTGGGGGCCTCGACGACGACCGGTGGCTTGGCGATCTCGGGCGTTTTTTCGGCGACGGCGGTGGGCCGTTGATTCATTTCCGCCAAGCGTTGCTGGAGGAGGTAGGCGGCAACCAGGCCGAGAAAGGCGAAGCAGACCCAGAAGAGCGGGTTCGACAGGAAACTGCCGGCTGCGGGTTGTTCGGAAGCGGGCCGCCGCGCGGAGGGGCGAGGGGGTTGGCGTTTGGGGGGCGGAACTGCCATGCGTCCGCTACTTTTTTGGCTTTTCGGCAAGGGTCAACCCATGGGTTAAGCAGAGGGAGCCTGCCTGCGGGATTGACCAAGGGGGCTAGCGTCCTACTTTGACCCTTTCACCTCTCTACAGATGGCTAAGACCTTGTTCCAAAAAGTCTGGGAAGCGCACACGGTGCGTCAGCTGCCTAACGGGCAGACCCAACTCTTCATCGGTACCCACCTCATCCATGAGGTGACCAGTCCCCAGGCTTTCGGCATGCTCCGGGACCTCGGCCTCAAGGTGAAGTACCCCCAGCGCACGTTTGCGACGGTCGACCACATCGTCCCGACCAACGAGCTGAAGGAGCCGTATTCCGACCCGATCGCCCAGGAAATGATCGAGGCCCTTCGTAAGAACACGAAGGACTTCGGCATCCGCTTCTTCGATACCAATACGGGCACGCAAGGGATCGTCCACATGGTCGGGCCGGAGCAGGGCATCACCCAGCCGGGTACGACCATCGCCTGTGGTGACTCCCATACCGCCACGCACGGTGCCTTCGGCGCCATCGCCTTCGGTATCGGTACCACGCAGGTGCGCGATGTCCTCGCCACCCA
Source organism: Opitutia bacterium UBA957 (assembly GCA_002293065.1). GTDB lineage: Bacteria > Verrucomicrobiota > Verrucomicrobiia > Opitutales > UBA953 > UBA953. Next base: position 36,556 of record DBCN01000002.1, on the reverse strand, counting down.
GACCCTCGCCCTCAGCCCCCTCAAGGTCCGTCGCATCGAAGTCAACGGCCAGCTGTCCCCCGGCGTCTACGCCAAGGATGTCATCCTGCACATCATCCGCGTCCTCGGCGTCAACGGCGGCATCGGCTACGCCTACGAGTATGCTGGCTCGACCTTCGACAACTTCTCCCTCGAGGAGCGCATGACGGTCTGCAACATGTCCATCGAAGGCGGCGCCCGCTGCGGTTACGTCAATCCGGACCAAAAGACTTTCGACTACATCAAGGGCAAGCCCTACGCCCCGAAGGCCGCGGATTGGGATGCCGCCGTGGCCCGCTGGCAGTCCTTCGCTTCCGATGCCGGTTGCCGGTACGATGACGTCGTCAAGTTCAACGCCGCCGAGATCCGTCCGACGGTCACTTGGGGCATCACCCCGGGGCAGGCCGTCTTCATCGACGAAAAGATGCCGGCCCTCGAGACGCTTAATCCGGCCGACCGCGCCACCGCCGAAGACGCCTACAA
>DBCN01000002.1:35817-35937 GCA_002293065.1 Opitutia bacterium UBA957 | reverse complement strand
TACCTCAAGGGCCGCAAGGTCAGCGCGAGCGTCAAGGCGATCGTCGTCCCGGGCTCGCAGCTCACCGCCATCCAGGCCGTGCATGAAGGCCTCGATAAGATCTACATCGAAGCCGGCTTC
>DBCN01000002.1:28860-35769 GCA_002293065.1 Opitutia bacterium UBA957 | reverse complement strand
GCGATGAACCCCGACAAGCTCGTCGGCGACCAGCTCTGCGCGAGCTCCTCGAACCGCAACTTCAAGGGCCGGCAAGGCTCCCAGACGGGTCGCACGGTCCTCATGAGCCCACTCATGGTCGCCGCCGCCGCCATCACCGGTCAAGTCACCGACGCCCGCGAAGTCTTCAAGGTCTGATGTCCGCCGCCTCCGCAGTTCAGCGCGTGCTCGCACGTGTCGCCCAAGGCGATGCCGTGCCGGCGGCCTGTGCATCGGAGGGCTTGGCGTGGCAGCAGGACGTCACCGTCGACGCCCATTATGACGGCAAGCCCGTCTGTACCGTGACCCTCCCTTGGGTCGTGGCTGGTCATGCGGTCCTCTTCGCCGATGAAGCCGTGGCGGCTTCCGTTGTCCAAGAGCGTTTAGCTTCCTTGGCCTCGGCCCTCGCCATGCCCGTCTGCATTGTTCCTCGCGCCGCCTAATTCCCGCTTCCCCTTAGATCTCCCTTTTCACCCCCTTTCAGCCCTCAATCTCGCAACCATGTCCCTCGCAAAAGTCACCCAAGTCAAAGGCCTCGCCCTCGCCGTCCCCGGCGACGACATCGACACCGACCGCATCATCCCCGCGCGTTTCCTGCGCTGCGTGACCTTTGATGGCCTCGGTGAGCATGCCTTCCGCGATGAGCGCACCGGCCCCGACGGCAAGGAACGCGCCCATCCGATGAACTCCCCGCAAGCCGCGCGCATCGCCGCCGCCAAGCAGGGCGTCATGGTCGTCGGTTTCAATTTCGGTTGCGGCAGCTCCCGCGAACACGCCCCGCAGTCAATCTGGCGTTTCGGCTTCACCGCGCTGGTCGGCGGTAGCTTCGCCGAAATCTTCTTCGGCAACTCCACCACGTTGGGCGTGCCTTGCGTGACCCTCTCGAAGGACGACCTCGCCGAGTGCGACGCCTTTGTCCGCGCCAACCCCGACGTCGAAGTCACCGTGGACGTCCAGAATCTCGTCGTCACCGCCGGCGCGAAGTCCTGGAAGGCCAGCATCGCCGCTTCGGCCCGCGATGGCCTCGTCAACGGCAAGTGGGATCCGATCGCCGACTTGCTCGATGGCGCCACCGCCGTCGACCAGACCGCGGGCACCTTGGCCTACGTCGTCGGCAAGTAAGCCCGAGCGACAACCCCTGAAAAGGCCGCCCGTTGGGCGGCCTTCTTGTTTTAGAAGCCGAAGAGCTTCTGGATGCCCCGGACCGAGTCCTTGTGTTCGGCGGGCGTGTTTTGTTCCCAGCGCTTAAGGTAGTCCTTGAACGACTCGTCCTTGGGGCGGGCCGTGGCGTTCAGCCAGCGGAAGGCCGCCCAGCGCGTGGGCTTTTCTTCGAGGTACTTGAGCAGGAAAAGGGCGACCGCGCCGTTGAGTTCGCGTTCGGTCGGGTTGGCGCGGAGCACCGCTTCGTGGTCGCGGTAGAACTTCGGTAGGCCCTTCAGTTCGGCCTCGGCCTTGTAGGTCCGCTTCACGATGATGTCGTCGGCATAGCCGCGCAGCGAAGGGGCGTAGCTGGCCCAGTGCGGGTAGGGCGGGTTTGTCTTCCAGGTCACCGCCATCGCCCGGAGGGAGAAGAGGGAGGCCGTTTCGCAGACCGATTCCTCGAACCAGAGATTCTCGGGTGGGCCGTCCCGGAAGCCGCAGTGGATGTGCCCGAGCTCGTGCGCGAACTGATAGGCGTATTGGCTCCAGAACGTCTTGCGCGTGTCGAGGCGGACGACGATCTCCTTGCGGTCGTTGCGTTTGAACAGCGTGATGGGGCCCTTGGTGCCTTTCACGACGACGACATTCTCGAACGGCAGGCCCGGGGACCATTTCTGCAGTTCCGATGCCGCGGAAAGGCAGACCTTGGCGATGTCTCTTTCGCTGGCCTCAAACCCCTCCGCCACGATGCGGATGGCATGTGGCGCGGGTTCGGCGGCGGCGAGGAGCGTCGCCGACAGCCACAGGACGAGGGCCGCGATGCGCATCGGCTTACTTGGCGGCGGGCGCCGGGAGCAGCGGGAAAGACCACTTCTCGCGGGTGAGGATCTCGTTGTGCAGCTTGCAGATGACTTCTTGGCCGCCCGGCGCCAACTCGGTGCTCATGATGGCTGGCGAAGCCGGTCCGCTGTTCTTCGGGTAATTGACGGAGAGGGACTTGATGGCCATAGCCTGGCCGTTGATGCGGGGCATGCCGATGCGCACTTCGAGCTTGGGAAGGTCGGCGATGACGACCTTCTTGCCTCCGTAGATTTCGATGAACGCCGAGTGGCGGCCCCAGAACTTGAGCGTGCGCCCGGGGAACTTGAGCGACGTGATGAAGACCGTCTGGCTCGAAGATTTCTCGGTCAGGAAGGCGCCCACCCAGGTCCACTCCTTGCCGTCCTTGTCCTTTTCATAGGTCAGCTTGCGGATGGCGTAGGTGTAGGTGCCGGCCTTCCAGGGGAAGGGGCGGCGGCCCGAAGCGAAGTCGCCCTCGTAGCCGGCCGCTTCGGTGAGGCCATTGAGCGCCGGGCGGACGAAGGAGGTATCGATGTCCTTGTTGCCCCAGCGGGAGAAGATGGCTCCCTTGCCTTTATGGTAGGCGCCTTGGGGGCTGGCGTCAGAGACGGGGTAGCCGCCGATGTTGCTCTGGATGCCACCGTAGAAGTTGGTGTCGTTGAGTTGGCCGATGCCGATGGGCGCGATGTAGAGGTTGAGTTTGGATGGGTCGACATCGTCGCTGATCGTGACGTCAATCTCGAGCGACTCGAAATCGGCCGTCTCGGGCATCGTCCACCAGAGGTTCACCATGTGCCAAGGCAGCTTGGTCTTTTCGCTGGGCAGCGGGCGTTCTACGGGCGTGGCGGTGAGGACCTTGGGCTTGGCTTCATCGGCACCGAAAACGGCGGTAGAGGCCAGCAGGAGGCAGAAGGCGAGGAGGCGCATGGGGATGGCCGGAAACTAGACCGCTCCTAGGCATTGACCAGCCGTATAACTGACCGAAACAAGTCGATTGGCGTGTCCACCAAAGAAAAGGGCCGCCTTGCGGCGGCCCTTGGAGGAAGGTCGGAGCGGGGAGGCTTAGTTGAAGTTAACGCCGTTTTCGTCCTTCGTCACGGTGATCATCTCGATGATGCACCAGATAGGGTTCACGATCAAACCGACGCAAAGGAAGAGCAGGACGAGCTTGATGATGCCGTGCTTCTTATTGCCCGAATAGAAGTTGTGAATGCCCCAACCGCCAAGGAAGAAGGCAAGAAGGATGTAGGCTACGCGGCTTTTGGGAGCGGTATTCGCTGGGATGTTATCGGTCATGGTGTGTTCGGGTTGGAGAATGGTTTACTTGAAGTTAACGCCGTTGGCGTCCTTCGTGACGGTGCAGGCTTCAACGATGCCCCAGATCCACATAGGGAACCAGCCAAGGCCGCAAGTGAGGAGGGAGACGAGCAGCTGGATGATCGCGCGATTATTGTAACCCGCGAAGAAGTTGTGGATGCCGAAACCGAGGAGGACCGCCAGCAGCACGTAGGCGACTCGGTCCTTGGCGTCAGGGTTGCCTTGCACGGGCATCGCGTAGGACGGCACGGCGTTGGGCGGGGTCGGGAGGCCGGCGCCGAGCGCTGACTGTTGGAGGGGCACCCAGCTGGACATGCCCGTCGTCCAGACCAAGGTGTCGATGGAGATCTGCCCGCTGGTCAGCAAGCCGCGGATCGTCGCTTCGTCGATGGGGCCCATCCGATTGGAGCCTTGTTGGTAGTACCACATGCCGGGACAGTGTTAAGGCAGATAGATAATGCAAAATAAAAAAGGGCCATTAAGGCCCTTTTAGGTGACGATTCAGCGACGTGCCTCAGCCGCGCCAGACGCGGAGCAGGGCGTCAGCCATGTCCGAGGGGGTTTCGGCGACCGAGATACCGCACTCGCGGAAGATCTTGATCTTCGCTTCGGCCGTGTCTTCGGCGCCACCGATGACGGCACCGGCGTGGCCCATACGGCGACCAGCGGGAGCCGTGGCGCCAGCGATGAAGCCGGCGACCGGCTTCTTGCAGTTCGCCTTGATCCAGCGAGCGGCTTCGACCTCGGCGTTGCCGCCGATTTCGCCGATCATGATGATGGCTTCGGTTTCCGGGTCTTCGTTGAAGAGCTTGATGACGTCGAGGTGGGACGTGCCATTGACGGGGTCGCCGCCGATGCCGACGCAGGTCGACTGGCCATGGCCCTTGCAGGTCAGCTGCCAGACGGCTTCGTAGGTGAGGGTGCCGGAGCGGGAGACGACGCCGACCTTGCCACGCTTGTGGATGTAGCCGGGAGCGATGCCGATGCGGCAACCGCCGTGCGACTTATCGCCGCGACCAGGGGTCACGAGGCCCGGGCAATTCGGCCCGATGAGGCGCGTGCGCTTGCCCTGCATGGCGCGCTTGGCGCGGACCATGTCGCGGACCGGGATGCCTTCGGTGATGGCCACCGCGAGGTCGAGGTCGGCCTCGACGCACTCGAGGATCGCATCGGCCGCGAAGGGCGGGGGGACGAAGATGGCGGACACCGTGGCGCCCGTCTGCTTGGCGGCGTCGGCCACCGTGTTGAAGATGGGGACCTTGACGCCGTTGTGTTCGAACGTCTGGCCGCCCTTGCCGGGGGTGACGCCGGCGACGACTTGGGAGCCGTAGTCGATGGAGAGGCGGGCGTGGCGCGCACCGAAGTCACCGGTGATGCCTTGGACCAGGATGCGGGACTTTTCGTGGACGAGAATGGACATGTGAAGGGAAGTTCTGGGATTACTTGTTGTTGACGAGCTTCACGATCTTCTGGGCCGCGTCGGCCATCGTGTCGCCCGAGACGATCGTCAGGCCGCTGGCGGCCAAGGTGGCCTTGCCGGCTTCGACGTTGTTGCCTTCGAGGCGGACCACGAGGGGGAGCTTGAGGCCCGTTTCCTTGACGGCTTCCACGATGCCCGTCGCGATGACGTTGCAGTCCATGATGCCGCCGAAGATGTTGACCATGATGCCCTTCACATTGGCGTCACCGAGGATGATCTTAAAAGCCGCCGTGACCTGGTCCTTGGTCGCGCCGCCACCGACGTCGAGGAAGTTGGCCGGGCTGCCGCCGAAGTGCTGGATGATGTCCATCGTGGACATCGCGAGGCCGGCGCCGTTGACGAGGCAGGCGATGTTGCCGTCGAGGGCGATGTAGGAGAGGCCGAACTTCGAGGCCTCGATTTCCTTGGGGTCCTCTTCGTTGAGGTCGCGGAGGGCGACGACGTCCGGGTGACGGAAGAGCGCGTTGTCGTCGAAGGAGACCTTCGCGTCGAGCGCGAGGAGCTTGCCTTCGGCGGTCACGAGGAGGGGGTTGACCTCGACCATGGCGCAATCCTTCTCCCAATAGAACTGGTAGAGTTTGGTGACGAGCGTCACGCACTGCTTAAAGAGCTCACCGGTGAAGCCGAGGCTGAAGGCGATCTGGCGGGCCTGGAAGGCCTGCAGGCCGACGGCCGGGTCGACGTGGACCTTGAAGATTTTCTCGGGGTTCGCGTGGGCGACGTGTTCGATTTCCATGCCGCCTTCGGTCGAAGCGACGATCACGGGCTTCGAGGTGGCGCGGTCGAGGAGGATGGCGAGGTAGTACTCGTCATCGCGCCCGTCGGGGCGCTTGCCGAGGTTCGCGGCTTCGGTGAAGTAGATGGTCTGGACCTTGCGGCCGGCCTCGCCCGTCTGGGCGGTCACGAGCGTGTTGCCGAGCATCGCCTGGGCGTTCGCGATGGCCTTTTCCTTGGTGGGCGAGAACTTCACGCCGCCCTTGAAGCCGTCGGTGAAGGTGCCCTTGCCGCGGCCGCCCGCGTGGATCTGGGACTTCACCATGATGCCGCCCGCGGTGTTGAGCTGGGCGATGGCCGCGTCGAACTCGCCGACGGACGACACCGCGACGCCTTTCGGCACCGCGACGCCGAACTTCTCGAAGAGTTGCTTGGCCTGGTATTCGTGAATGTTCATGAAAGGGGAAGGTCGGGCAGGGTCGCGTCAGGGCTTAGCCCTTCAGTTCGGCGTCCTTCTTCTTGAGGTGCGCTTCGATGTCGGCGATGGCCTTGTCGGTGTTCGTCTGGATGTCTTTTTCGGAGCGCTTGAGTTCGTCGTCGGTGACGAGCTTCTCCTTGTTGGCCTTCTTGAGGACTTCGAGGACGTCGCGGCGGGCGTTGCGGACGCGGACCTTGCCTTCTTCCGCGAGCTGGGTCGCCTTCTTGGCGAGTTCGAGGCGGCGTTCGCCGGAAAGGGTGGGGACGGGACAGCGCAGGAAGCTACCTTGGGAGACGGGGTTGATGCCGATGTTGGCGGCCAGGATGGCCTTGCGGATGTCGTCGATGGCGGCCTTATCGAAGGGCTGGACGACGATGGACTGCGCATCGGGGGTGGTGATCGCGGACATGTCCTTGAGGCGCTGGGTCATGCCATAGGCCTCGATGTGGACTTGGATGTTCTCGACCATGATGGGCGAGGCCTTGCCGGTGTGGAGGGTGCTGAATTCGTGTTGGGTCCAATCGACGGCCTTCTTCATGTGGGTGGCGCCGTCGGCGATGATGCGTTTGATGTCCATGGGGATGTTTTAGTTGTGTGTAAGGGGGATGGTCAGGCGACGAGCGTGCCGATGGGCTGGCCGAGCACCGCTTTGCGGACCGCGCCTTTCTCGGCCATCGAGAAGACGATGATGGGGAGCTTGTTGGCTTCGCAGAGCGAGAAGGCCTCGGCATCCATCACGCCCAGGCGCTTGGTGAGGGCCTCGGCGTGCGAGACCTTCTTGTAGCGCTTGGCGTCCTTGTGCTTCATCGGGTCCTTGTCGTACACGCCGTCGACCTTGGTGGCTTTGAGGATGGCGTCGGCACCGATCTCGTTCGCGCGCAGGGCGGCGGCGTAGTCGGTCGTGCAGTACGGGTTGCCCGTG
>DBCN01000002.1:27045-28852 GCA_002293065.1 Opitutia bacterium UBA957 | reverse complement strand
GACGAAGATGACGATGCGACCGCGCGAGAGGTGACGGGTGGCGCGCCGCTGGATGAACGGTTCGGCGATGCGGTCCATCGGGATGGCGGTCATGACGCGGACTTCGAGGCCGGCCTTCTCGAGGCGGTCCATGAGGGCGAGGCCGTTGATGACCGTGGAGAGCATGCCCATGTTGTCGCCCGTCGTGCGGTCGGTGCCGTTGGCGCGGGCGCCGGCGAGGCCGCGGAAGATGTTGCCGCCACCGACCACCACCGCGACCTGGGCACCGAGGGAGCGGATGGATTTGAGCTCCTCGGCCAAGCGGTCGAGGACGGCGCTGTCGATGGATTGCCCGGTTTCGTCGTTTCGGAGGGCCTCACCGCTGATCTTGAGGACGATACGGCGATACTTCGGCTTTACTGAGGAAGTAGTAGGCATACAGGGGAGATGGACGAGGACCCCGCTTCCGTCAACCTCGCCTTGTCTCGCTTGACTCCCGTTCAGGAAAACGACTTAACTCGCCCCCTGCAGTCCGATGGTGTAATGGTAGCACAGGAGATTTTGGTTCTCCTTGTCTAGGTTCGAATCCTAGTCGGACTAGCAGTTTTCGCCGCCCGCATCGGGCAGGTGGGCCGTGCCCGGAAAACGACGAACCCCGGGGTTCCGGGGTTCGGTGGACGCTCTGCCGGGCGGCTTAGGCGCGACCGAGGTATTCCTTGTTCTCGGTGCTGACCTTGATCTTCTCGCCCTGCTTGATGAAGAGCGGGACGTTGACCTGGAGGCCGTTTTCGCAGGTGACCGTCTTTTGGACGTTGCCGGCGGTGTCGCCCTTGACGGCGGGCGGAGCTTCGAGGACTTCGACGGTGACGGAAGGGGGGAGGTCGACGGTGATCGGCTTGTCTTCGACGAAGAGGACCATGTAGGAGGTGCCCGAAACCAGGAACTCCTTGGAGTCGGCGAGCGAAGCGGCCGAGATGTAGTATTCCTCGTTGGTGTTGGTGTCGACGAAGACGTAGTTGCCGTCGGCTTCGTAGGACATCTCGAGGGACTTGATGGAGTTGTCGAAGACGTCGAAGCTGACGCCGATGCCGCAACGCACGGGGATCTTGGCGCCGGTCTTGATGGAGCGGAGTTCCATCTGGACGTAGGAGGCGTTGTTCGGGGGGGTGCGGACGAGACACTCGAGAACGATGCAGAGCTCGCCGTTGTAGCTCATGATGTTCTTCTTCTTGATGCGATTGACGGGAAGGGAAGCCATGGGAGTAAAGGCGAAGACAAGCCGTCCCGCTTGCCACGGTCAAGCCGGACTTGCCCGGGGGAGGGGGAGTAAGGCCGAAATAAGGGATTATTCGCCTCGGCCAACCTTTTCGGTCACGGCCGGGGTGCCGTCCGGACGGCGATAGTTAACCTTCAGGGCGTCCAGGCGCTTGAGGTGGGCCTCCAGCCGGGGCTGGAACTCGGCCCACGAGCGGTCCTTGTTTTCCGACCAAGCGACTTCGGCCAAGGCGCAGGCTCGGGGGAAGGCCATGTACTCCTGCTTGGCGGGGTTGTAGATGTATTCCCCCCAGAGCTGCGCTTGGCACCCGAGCACCAGCTTGCGTTGCGCTTCGGTGAACTTCGGCGGGATGGGTTCGAAGCCATATACCTTTTCGACCGTGAGGTTGCCGCCGATGGTGTCGAAGGCGGGGTTGGCGGGGTGCTTGCCCTGGCCGTAATCGAAATAGGTGTGGGAGGTCGGGGCCATCACGATGTTGTTGCCGCGGTCGGCGGCCAGCTGCGCCCACTTCCAATCGCGCCAGACCATCATCGTCGCGGTCTTGGAGAGACC
>DBCN01000002.1:26016-26967 GCA_002293065.1 Opitutia bacterium UBA957 | reverse complement strand
CTCGACGCGGGAGATGAAGTACGACTGGAGTTCATGGGTGTCCTTGAGTTTTTGCTTGGCCATCACTTCCTTCGCGAAGGGCGATTTATTCCATTGGTCCTTGGGCGCTTCGTCGCCGCCGATGTGGAAGAAGGCGTTCGGGAAGATCGGGCAGAGTTCCGCGAAGATGTCGTCGATGAACGCGAAGGTTTCTTCCTTCGGGGCGAAGGTGTAGTATTTCACGCCCCAGCTGGTCGCGACCTTCGGGCTGTAGCCGGGGATGTCGGTGTTGCCGAGGTTCGGGTAGGCGGCGATGGCGGCGGCGGCGTGGCCGGGCATTTCGATTTCCGGGATGACGTTGATATGGAGCTTGGTGGCGTAGGCGACGACTTCCTTGAGGTCTTCCTGCGTGTAGAAACCACCGTAAGGCTTGCCGTCGGGCTTGTTGCGATTGCCCATGGTGGGCGAGGCGTCGCGCTGGGAGCCGACCTCGGTGAGCTTGGGGTACTTCTTGATTTCGACGCGCCAGCCTTGGTCTTCGGTGAGGTGCCAGTGCAGCGTGTTCAATTTATGCAAGGCCATCAGGTCGAGCATGCGCAGGATCTGGGCCTTGCCCATGATGTGTCGCCCGTCGTCGATCATGAGTCCGCGCCAAGCGAAACGCGGCTTATCCATGACGTCCCCGGGGGGGACGTACGTGCCGCCGTCATTGCCGGTGTAGGCGTGCTGTTGCAGGGAAACGATGCCGTAGAAGGCCCCGGCTTCGGTGCGGGCGTGGATGCGGACCGGCTGCCCCGGGTGCGCTTCGATGACATAGCCTTCCTCGCCGACTTCGAAGCCGCGGACGGGGCCCGTGGCTTTGACGAGTTGGACCGTGCTGGTGCCGCCGGTGCCGAGCTGGGCGCGAAGGCGTTCGGCCGTGGCGGCGAAAGCAGGGTCGGCCTCGACCTTGGCCCCGCGGATGTTCGTCGC
>DBCN01000002.1:17804-25839 GCA_002293065.1 Opitutia bacterium UBA957 | reverse complement strand
AGCGTCCCGCCGATGCTGTTGATGGTCAGCGTCGGGGTCGTGCCGTTGGCGGCCGCCTGCGCGGCGGCGGCATCGGCGCCTTCGATGGTTGAACCGGCGCTGGCGGTGACGGTGCGGGCCACCAAAAGGTCACGGAAGGCCCCGTAGAAGCGCTGCAACTCGGCCTTGGACTTGACCGTCATCTCCACGGTCTTGGCGTGGGTGGTCGTCGGGTAGTTCTTCACCACCAGTCCGGCCGTGGTCGACTGGGTCAGGTTGTTGACCTGCGTTTCGATCGCGCCGAATGGGCCGGGGATGGGCAATTTGCTGGCGGCCGCGGGGTCGAGCCCACGGTTCTGGGAGTTGGCCGTGCTGGCACGATTCGCCCGATCGGCGACGTCCGCCGAGCCCGGGGTGCGGGTGTGATAGATGCGCAGTTGCTGGTTGGAGTTCTGCATGTCCACCACGACTTCGCTGACGATGAAGGCGCCGGTCGTATATTCTTGGAACGAGACCGAGACGACGTGATCGGCGCGCCCGTAGAAACTCATGTCCGTCCCGCGGACCTCGATGCCGAAGAAGCCTTGGTTGGGGAAGGCTTTCTTTCGCATGGTCATGGCGTCCGCCGCCGGGGCGAGGCAAAGGGCGGCGGCCAGGGTCAGGGCAGAGCAGGGGAGTCTCATGGCGTTCATTCTTTACCCCACCGAATGCGCTGGCAAGATTTCATCCAATGCTGAGCTGCCAAAACCTCACCGTCCAAGCGGGTACGGACGGTCCCGTCATCCTTGACGGGGCCAATGCACGGTTCCTGCCCCGTGGTCTGAACGCCGTGATCGGGCCTTCGGGCTGCGGCAAGACGACCTTGATGAAGGCCATCTTGGGCATCTTGCCGTCGACCGGCGAAGCCAGCCTCGCGGGCCAACCCATCAGCTGCACGGAGGACTTGGTCGGGAAGGTGGGTTTCGCCCCGCAGTTCACCGCTGCCCAAGCCCAGCTGACCGTGAAGGAGTCGCTGGACTACGCCTTGCGGCTGGCCGTGCCCGATGCGGCGGAGCGCCACCGTCGACTGGAGTCCGTCCTCGGGGTCACCGGTCTTTCCCCGCACCGCGAAAAGCGCGTCTCTTCCCTTTCGGGCGGTCAATTGCGCCGGTTGTCGTTGGGCATCGAGCTGACGCTCGACCCGCCTTGCATGGTCTGCGATGAAGTGACCTCGGGTCTAGATCCGCAGTCGGAAGACCAAATTCTGGCGCTCCTCCGACAGCTCGTGGTCTCCGGCGGCAAGAGCTTCGTCTGCATTATCCACAACCTCGGGAAGCTGAACCAGTTCGATTGGGTCACGGTCGTCTACCAAGGCGACGTCGTCTTCCAAGGCTCGCCGGACACGTTGCTGAGCTACTTCGGTATCCCTGATGGGTTGCGGCTTTACGAGGTGCTGAACGCCCAGGATTTGGCTTACTGGCGGGACCGCTGGGCCATCCATCAGGCCGAACATGCCGGTGAGTTCGAGGCCGCCGCCGCCGCGGTGGCCAGCGAGGTCGCCCCCGTGGAAGTTTTACCGGAGCCGGAAGTCCCCGGCGGCATCTCGCAGTTCTTCACCTTGCTGGCCCGTCGTTTCCGGCTGTTCTTCCGCGATACCGGCTACCTCGGGCTGACCTTGGCGATCACCTTCGGGTTTCCGCTGTTGGTCATCATCTTCAACCTCAGCGGCGAATGGAACATCCTGAAGGAGCCGCTCGACAGCAATGTGGCTTCCATCAAGGAAGTGCAGACGGCGTTGCGCGTCCAGATTTCCAATGCGCAGGTCGCTTCCATGGCGGCCGGACTCGTGATGTTCCAGGTCATCCTGCTCACGCTCATGGGGGCGAACAACGGGGGCCGCGAGATCTCCGCCGAGCGCATCCTCTACGAGAAGGAGCGCATGACGGGCCTGCGTCCGTGGTCCTATGCCTTCTCCAAGATCTTCTTCGTCGCCTGCATCGCCATCTTCCAAGGCGCGTGGATGTGTTTCTTCGTGAAGATGGTTTGCCAGTTCCCGGGTCCGTGGACGGATCAGCTGGCGGTCCTGGCGGCCAGCTGCGTCTCCATGTCGGTGGTTTGCCTGGGCTTCTCGGCCCTGCTGGCTTCCCCGGAGAAGTCCTCGCTGCTGTCCATCTATCTGGTCGGCTTCCAGCTGCCCTTGTCCGGGGTCGTCCTGGCCCTGCCACCGGCCCTGACTTGGGTCTGCCGCCCCTTCATCAATTCCTATTGGGGCTGGTCGGGTTACATGAAGTCCATGACCGATTCGGGCATCTGGACGGCCTATGAGCGCAGCCTGCCGGACCTCACCGCCTCGGTCGCCTCCAATGAAATCGCCTTGTTTGTGCTCCTGATCCAGGGGCTGGTCGGCGTGTGCATGGTGGTCGTGGGTTGCCAGCAAAAGCGCTGGAACTAATCCCCGGCCCTCTCTATGATTCTTAAAAGCCCAGCTCCCCTGGGTCCTCCCCATGTCCAAAGTTAACCCTCTTTTCTTCGCCCTCGGCATCCCCGTCCTGGTGATCGTGGTCCTCATGGCCATCGTGATCCCCCGTTTCGCCGGCGGCGGCAAGTTCACCGACCTCTCGCCGTTCTCCGTCGACGATTACCGCAAGGATTGGGCGACGCTCCAGGGGAACGCCTACCGCTTCGACTGCCAGATCGAGAAGCAGCTCGCCTACGAGGAAGGCAAAGGCCGCGTCCTCGCCGTCAAGCCGACCGACATCTCCCGCGGCACCGGCCGCGTCCCGCTCTTCGTGCCGCTCGCCGCGGGCGAGACCTTCGAGGTCGGTCAGCGCTTCAAGTGCAAGGTGCGCGTCGTCCGCGACCTCCTCGTCGTCGAGGACCTCGAACGCTTTTGAACCCCGCCATGTCTAAACTGCTTTGTTCCTTCCTCGGTTGCGTCGCTTTCGCGTCGCTCGCCCTCGCGCAGGCTCCGCAGCCCGGCGCCACCGTCTCCGGTGGCGGTGGCGGCGATTACCGCAGCTCCTCCGGCGAGGCCATGGGCGACCGCCTGTTCGACGTGAACAGCGACTCCGTCGACATGGAGAACGGCTCCATGCAGTGGAAGGGCAAGACCTTCAACCTGGGCAACTCGCGCGCCATGCGCATGCGTTTCGAACGTTACCTCGCTTCGCCGGCCGCCGGCGGCGACATGACGAAGTACATCGCGACCCTGACGCAGATCGAGAAGATCCTCGGCCCCAATGTGGTCAACCAGAACAACGTCTACGCCAGCCAGCAGGCGGCCTTCGACCTGCTCTTCGTCGCGGCCGAGCATGAGGTCGACGGCAATAATTGCCTGACCATCGCCACGCAGGTGAAGAAGATTTGGTCGATGCGCGCCGAGTTCCGCGACCTGAACATCAACAAGAACCAGCTGGAAGCCCTGCGCAAGACGCAGGAGGGCGTGGTCGTCAACCGGGCCGAACGCATGGAGGAGGCGAACGACTCCAAGGCCAATTCACCGACGACCGCGAACGGCGGCAAGACGGGCCTGACCAAGACCTCCCAAGGGCAGACCGAGCTGGGCTATCGCGTCAAGGACGAGCAGCGCACCCAGGCGGAGATCCTCGCCAAGAACGCCGAGATGTTGGCGCTGGGCTTGAAGGCCCAGGTGGAGTTCCAGTCGCAGATGGTGGGCTTCCTGCTCGCCCGTCGCTACCGGCACTGCCTCATCTCCAGCGCCTTCTACCGCGTCCTGTTCAAGGGCGGGAACCAGAACATCAGGGTCGGCGCCAAGGAAGTGAAGGAATTCTTCCCCGTTTCGGATTTCGTGCCCACCTTGGAGTCCGTCGACACCTTGGCCCGCGAGGCGATGAACGACGTCACGACCGGGATGCGCACGGTCGACGACCTCTACAAGCAGGGTGAACTCTACGGGGCCTTCGAGCGCCTCCAGGAGACCTACTTCCTCGGTGAGTTCGAACCGGCGGTGATGATGTACGACCAAGGGAAGAAACGCGAGATGCTCGACCTCTGGCGCGACCTCCGCGAACTCCAGCGCCTCGGCGACGAGCGCGACCTCGCCAACGTCGAAGGCTACGTGAACAAGGTGCGCGGCCGCGCCCGCGACTTCCCCGGCGCCGCCATCCTCTCCCGCGTCAACAACGCCATCAACGCCTCCAACATGGCGGTGCTTTCCGCCAAGCAGGCCGCCCTCGGCGGCGACACCGCCAAGGCCGAGGCGGCCCTCGAACGTGCCACCAAGATCTGGCCCCAGAATCCGTCCGTGAAGGAATTCGCCAACCAGGTCGTGAGCCGCCAGGACAAGCTTTCGCAGATGGTGCCCGAGTTCGACCGCATGATCGCCGAAGCCCGCTGGCGGGAGGTCTTCAACAAGAAGCTCGAGTTCGCCTTGGCCCTCGCGCAGGACAAGGCCCGTTCGGACAAGCTCCGTGAGGTCATCAACCGCGTCGGCGAACTCGACGCCAACATCCAGAAGGCCTCCGTGCTGGCTTCGCAGAACAACCCTTACCTGGCTTGGGACGTCATCGTGGAAATCTCCAAGACGGAGAGCGATGACCTGGTCCTCGCCAAGACGCGCTCGGACATCGCCCCGCTGGTCGCCGACTACGCCCGCCTGATCGGTCAAGCCGAGAAGCTCGAGCGGGAAGGCGGCGAAGCGGCCGCTTTGACGGCTTGGATGGCCGCGCAGGACCTGAACCCCGCCTCGCCTTCGTGCGGTGCGGCGGTGAAGCGTTTGGCCGCAATGGTGGCCAAATCGGCCGTCGCCAAGGCCGCCACGACCACGCCGATCCCCGCCGCGGGCGACGAGGTGCCGGTGCCGACCGGCAAGTAAGCCGCTACCAGGTGCTGACGGGGCTATCCTCGAGCGGATCCACCACGGTGACGCGGAGGTCCCCTTTGTGCGCGCGGACCGCATTCATGACCTCGTCCACGAGGATGGTGCGGTTGCACTCCTTGCTCAGGTGGCCGAGGAAGAGTTCCGAGGTCTGCCATTCGCGCAAGCCGAGCAGCAGGTCGCGGGCGGCATGGTTGGAGAGGTGGCCATGGTTGCCGCGGATACGCTGCTTGAGGTGCAGCGGTCGCTTGGACAGGTCGAGCATCTCGTCGTCGTAATTCGCTTCCAGGACGAGGATGTCCGCCAGCGCGCAATGATGCCGCACCACGTCGGTCGCATGCCCGAGGTCCGTCAGCCAAGTCACGCGGCGCGCGTGGTGGCCGTCCTCGCCGGGGCAGTCCACGGCATACCCGACCGGGTCGGCGGCATCGTGGGGGATCGGAATCGAGGTGATCTGGAGCCCACGGAATTCGAACGTCGTGCCTGTCTCGAAGAGTTGCCAATCGGGCTTCACCTTCAGCGCTCCTTGGATGCGACGGGCCGTCTCGCGGTTGGCGAAGACCTTTAACGCGGGGTTTTGGCGGAGCAGGGCGGCGAGCCCGATGCAGTGGTCGGAATGCTCGTGCGTGATGAGGACCGCGTCCACCGCGGCGCAGGCGAGCCCCAGCTTGGCCAAGGAGGCTTCCAGCCGCGGGCCCTGGAAGCCGGCGTCCAGCATGATGCGCGTGCCGCCCGACTCCAGGATGGAGCAGTTGCCGGAACTGCTCGTGCCGAGGATGTGGAAGGCGAAGGCCATGCGGGAGTCGTAGCAAACCTGCCATCGGTCCGTCTTCAAGCCGCCATTCGGGCTTTTCGCTTGAGGAGGTTTCCCCGCGGGGCGAGACTGTTGGTATCTCCTCCTGCCCATGCACACCCTTCCTCGAGTCATCTGCATCATCATGGGAGGCGGCCGCGGTTCCCGCCTGTACCCGCTGACCAAGGATCGCTGCAAGCCGGCCGTACCCCTCGCGGGCAACTACCGGTTGGTCGACATCCCGATCAGCAACTGCCTCAACTCGGGCTTCAACCAGATCTTCGTGCTGACGCAATTCAACACGGCTTCCCTGCACAAGCACATCCAGCAAACCTACAAGTTCGACGGCTTCGGCCGTGGTTTCGTCGACATCCTCGCCGCCGAGCAGACGGGCGACAAGGAGTCGTGGTATCAGGGCACGGCCGACGCGGTCCGCCAGAACCTGCATCACTACAACCTGAAGGACGAGGATCTGGTCCTCATCCTCTCGGGCGACCAGCTCTACCGCCTCGATTTCGCCGACCTCGCCCGGCAGCATATCGAATCGGCGGCCGACGTGACCATCGCCGCGAAGGCCATGCCCTCCGATCAGGTTTCCGCGCTGGGCGTCATGCGCGTGAACCCTGACCTGCGCGTCGTTGAGTTCGTCGAAAAGCCCAAGGATCCGGAGGTCATCAAGTCCCTCGTCCTCGGTGGCAACGCCCGCGCCCGCCTCGCGGACAAATCCGACCGTCCCTATTGCCTCGCATCGATGGGCATCTACCTCTTCTCCGGTCGGGTGATGCGGGAAGCCCTGGCGGACCCGGCGCAGACCGACTTCGGCAAGGAAGTGATCCCCGGCCTGCTCAAGACGAAGCGCATGTTGGGCTATGTCTTCGACGGGTATTGGGAAGACATCGGCACGGTGGGCTCTTTTTGGGAGTGCAACCTGACGCTGACCGATCCCGTGCCGCCGTTCGATTTCTTCGACGGCGCCAATCCGGTCTACACGCACGCCCGCTACCTGCCGACGGCCAAACTCAACGGCTGCAAAGCCCAGCGCGTGCTGATGGCCGACGGTGCCATCGTTGACGACTCGGAAATCCATCGTTGCGTCATCGGCGTGCGCTCGGTCATCCGCGGCGGCTCCCGCCTCGAGAACGTCGTCATGATGGGCGCGGACGCCTTCGAGCGTCCGCACGACCTCGCCAAGAACCACGGCCTCGGTCGTCCCGACATCGGCGTCGGCCCAAACTGCGTCATCCGCAACGCCATCATCGACAAGAATGCCCGCATCGGCGCGGGTTGCCGACTCTCGCCGACCGGCCTGCCCGAAAAGTGGGAAAGCGAATCTTTGTTCGTCCGTGATGGCGTCATCGTGGTCAAGAAGGGTGCGGTCGTTCCCCCTGGCACGGTGGTCGGCGAATGAAAAACTACGGCCGAACCTACTGGTTCACCTGGGGTTTCCTGATCCTGGCGGCTGCCTTCACGGGGGTCGCTTCGATCAAGGGGGCCTTCTTCGGCGGGTTGGTGGCGGCGGTCGCATCGACCTTGGTGACCCGTCCGTACGAGCGGCTCGGCCCTCGCTTCGCCCCGTTGCTCGGCGCGTTACTGGGGGTGCTTTGGGCCATCGCCAAGCTCTATTACGTCCAGTGGACGGGTGACGTCGACGACTATGCCTTCGCCCGCTGGAACCTCGGCGCCGCCATCGCCATCCATGCCGCGGGCTTCGCCGGTGGGGCCTTGCTGGCTGCTTTGGCGGCGGCCCAGCCCTTGGGGCGCTCGGTCCTCGCCGGTGGCCTCTTGGCCGCAGCCATGACCGCCGTGCCCTACGGCTTGATCGATTGGGTCGACCATCGCGTCGCTGGCCCCGTCGAGGTCGTGCTCTTCGCTTCCGCCCCCGTGCTCGCGAACGAAGCCCCGCAGCGCCGCCCCGGGGCCGAAGCTCCCGTGCTGACGCCCGATGAGGTCAAGTCCCTGAAGGAGTCGCTCCTTGTGGTGGAAGGCCCTGGCGGGCTCGAGGTGCTCGATGACCTTGGCCGACGTTATTGGCCGCTCTGGCGCAAGCGCTTTAACTATCCGGGTAACCGGGGTGGTCCGGTGCGTCGGGTGCTGGTCTTCATCCCCCCCGACGAACGCTCGCCGGAGGATGCCTTGCCGATCGCGGGCGTAGGTAAATGGGATTTCGTCGTGGGCGCCGACCCGAGGGGGGTTTGCGTCGTCCGTCTGGGTGGCGAGCGCGGCGCGGTCACCGTCGCCCCGGAGCTCTTTAAGTCGATCACCGTTACTCTGGAGCAACAGGGTGCGACAAACGGGGCGACCACGGCGCGGTCGGCCCATGCTCCCTATCAGGTCTGCAGTATCGCGGTGGTGCGGCGATCGCCCTTTGGGGAGTTCTACCTTCCGGACCCCGTGAAGACGGGCCTGCCGTATGCCTTCGATTACGAGTATACGGATGTCGTGCGTCT
>DBCN01000002.1:17038-17707 GCA_002293065.1 Opitutia bacterium UBA957 | reverse complement strand
TGATCCTCAGTTCGTCGAACTGAGGAAGTCGCGGTGGAGCGAGGCGTAGGCGCCGTTGAGCGCCACGAGCTCGTCGTGCGTGCCACGTTCGATGATGCGGCCCTGATCCATGACGAGGACTTGGTCGGCCTTGCGGATCGTGCTGAGGCGGTGGGCGACCACGAAACTGGTGCGGCCCTGCATGAGGCGGGCCAGGGCGAGCTGCAGACGGGATTCGGTGAGCGTGTCGACGGCGCTGGTGGCTTCGTCGAGCACGAGGATGCGTGGGTTGGCCAAGAGCGCCCGGGCGAAGGCCACCAACTGTTGCTGCCCTAGGGAAAGCCCCCGGCCTTTCTCGGAGCACTGCGTGTGGATGCCTTGCGGGAGAGCCTCGATGAGGTCCAGGCAGTCGAGGTCGCGGAAGGCCTGGCGGACTTCCTCCTCCGAGGCGTCGGGGCGGGCGGACTTGACGTTCTCGGCGATGGTGCCAGCGAAGAGGAAGTTTTGCTGGAACACGAAGCCGGTCTGCCGACGCAGGGAAATCTGCTGGATGTCGGTCAGGTCGACGTCGTCGAGCCGGATGGCGCCGGCGTCCGGTAGCTGGAACTTGGCCAGCAGGCCGATGATGGTCGATTTCCCGGAGCCCGTGTGGCCAACGAGCGCGATGACTTGGCCAGGTTGCGCGGTGAA
>DBCN01000002.1:15757-16964 GCA_002293065.1 Opitutia bacterium UBA957 | reverse complement strand
CCCTTCAGCGGCGGGCATTCCTTGGCGGCAGGCGCGTCGGACCAAGCCGGGGCGGTGTCGAGCAGGCGGAAGTAGCGTTCCGCCCCGGCCATCGCCAAGGTCGCTTCGGAAAGTTGCGTACCGATGATGGTGATGGGGGAGAAGAAGAGGTCGGCCAGGAAGAAGAAGGTCAGGAGGTCGCCGAGGCCCGTGCTGCCACCGGAAAGCGCCGCCCAGCCACCGACGCCCACGAGGGCCGCCAGGAAGCCTTGGGAGTTGAGTTCCAGCAGCGGCAGGTAAAGCGCGCTGAGGCTGGCCGTCTTGACCACGTTGCCGGCCAACGTGTGGACCAGTCGCGAGAAGATGCCGGCGTTGGTGTCTTCGCGGGCGAACCCTTGGGTGACGCGGATGCCTTGGACGGTTTCGGCGAGCGCCGAGGTGACGCGCGAGAAGCTTTCCTGTTGGATGCGCGAGGCCTGCAGGATCTTGCCGCGGAAGAAGCCGTGGATGAGCAGCAGGCCGGGGACGATGGCGAGGAGGACCAGGAACAGCTGCGGGTTGACCCAGAGCATGAGGCCCGCGGCGCAGGTCATCTGGCCGATGGAGACCACCGTGATGAAGAAGTTGTTCTGGATGCCGTTCCGCATGGCCTCGATGTCCGAGATCATGCGGCTGATGAGGCTGCCGTGGCGGCGACCATGGAAGAACGAGAGCGGCTGCGTGAGCAGGTGCTTCATCAATTTGTCGCGGAGATCCCGCAGCACGGCTTCGCCGATCTGGTGGGCCAGGCGGATACGCCAGTACAAGGCGATATCGGCCACGATGACGGCGCCGAGGAAGAGCAGGAGCCATTCGACGGTCCCGACCCCGTCGCCGGCGGTGATGGGTCCTTTGATGATGTGGCCGACGATCCACGCCAGCAACGGCAGGGCCATGGCGCGGAAGGCGCAGAGCCAGAGCAGGGCGTTGCGCTGGCCGCGATGGGCTTCGGTGAAGGAGAGCAGGCGGGCGATCGTCGCCCAGCGCAAGGGGAGGCGATCGGGTTCCTCTTCGTCGGGGCGGGTCCGGCGGACGGCGATCTCGAGGCGGGAAGGCTGGCTCATGCTTGGGCTCCTTCCGATTGGATGAGGATCGCGCGACGGTAGTGCCCATCTTCCGCCATGAGTTGTTCATGGGTGCCTTGCTGGATGAGCCGGCCGCGGTCGAGGACGAGGATGAGGTCGGCCCG
>DBCN01000002.1:0-15650 GCA_002293065.1 Opitutia bacterium UBA957 | reverse complement strand
GTGGGGTCATCCAGCAGGAGGACCGTCGGCTCCAGCAGGAGCGCGCGGGCGATGGCGAGGCGTTGGCGTTGGCCGCCGGAGAGGTTGACGCCGCCTTCGCCGAGGAACGTCTCGTAGCCCTCGGGGAAGGCCATGATGAAATCGTGGGCGCCGGCGATCTTGGCGGCGCGCTCGATGCGTTCCTGGCTCGCGTCGGGATGGCCGAAGGCGATGTTCGCCGCGATCGTGTTCGAGAAGAGGAAGTTTTCCTGGAAGACCATGCCGACCTGACGCCGGAGTTCCGGCAGCGGCAAGGTGCGGACGTCGTGGCCATCGAGCAGCACGCGGCCGTCGCGGGGGTCGTAGAAACGCGGGATCAGCGAGAGGAGGGCGGATTTCCCGGAGCCGGTGGCCCCGGCGATGGCGATCCGGCGGCCGGGTTCGGCGACGAAGTTCACGTCCTTCAGCACCGTGGCGTTCTCGTTGTATTCGAAGGAGACGTTGTCGAAGGTCACGCGGCCGAGGAAACGTCCGGGCGACCGCGCATCGGGTTGCGAAGCCACGCCCGGGTCGGTATCGAGGATCTCGAAGATGCGCTTGGCGCCGGCGAGCGAGACTTGGGCGTTGTCGACCACGGCGGCCACCGTGGTCACTTGCGTCGCGAACTGCTGGAGCAGGCCGGCGAAGGTCACGAGTCCCGTGCCCAAGGAGATTTGGCCCTGCATGACCATCCAGCCCCCGTAGCCGAGCAGGATGATCATCGACAGCCGATTGAGCCCGTCGATGACCGGCCAGAAGAGCGCGATCTCGCCGAACACCTTGCGCTTCTGCACGCGGATGTCCTCGCTCCAGCCGGCGAAGCGACCCAACACGCGGCCTTCCAGGGAGAACCCTTTGACGACCTGGATGCCTTGGACGTTCTCGGAGAAGCCCAAGACCATGCGGTCCATGAGGTCGCGGTTCTCCTCGTAGGCGGGCCGGACTTTCTTGGAGAAGCGGACCGCGAACCAGATCTGGAGCGGCAGCACCGAGAGGCACGCGAGCGTGAGCCGCCAATCCGTGCGGAACATGTAGACCGAGCAGACGGCGAGCGTGACGGTGATGATGGCCAACTGCAGCAGCACGCCTTCGATGAAGATGCGGACCGAGTGGGCGTCCGAGGTGACGCGGTTGATGATGGAGCCGCTCGCGTTGGAGTCGAAGAACCGGAAGCTCAGCTGCTGGAGTTTCGCGAAGACCTGGGCGCGGAGGTTGACCACGATGCGTCCGTGCATGAAGCGGACCGAGACCAGGCCGAAGACGAAGGACAGGGCGGCGCGCAGCAGGGCCACGACGACGATGCCGCCCGAGAGCCACCACAGGGTCGCCACGTTGTCGCTGTCCTTCGGGATGAAGAACGGCAAGCTCGGGGCCGGGACGTTCGCATCGGCGCAGTGGCGGATGAAGTCGATCGCGATGCCGGTGAGCACGAAGACCGCGACGGTGAAGACGACCAGGATGAGCTGCAGGCCCAGCAACTGGAGGCAGTCCGTACGGTGCGACCAAGCGATGCCCAGCAGGCGCCGCAACGTCGGGGCCGTCGCGTTCGTCTGCGTGGGTTGGGGGGCGGTGGACATGCGGCAGTTTCCGGGTTCGGGCCCGGAAGGACGGCCTTAGCGGATCATCGCGCCTTCGCGGGAAGCCTTCTTGCGGAACTCGGCGAGGATCTTGGCCGTCAACGGGCCGGGCTTGCCGGAACCGATGGTGCGGGCGTCGACTTCGATGACCGGGATGACTTCGGCGGCGGTCCCGGTGAGGAAGCACTCGTCGGCGTTCCAGACGTCGTAACGGGTGATGTTGGTCTCGACGGTCGGGATGCCGAGGGCGGCGGCGACTTCCAGGGCGACTTGGCGGGTGATGCCGACGAGCGCGCCCGTGTGGGAAGCGGGGGTGATGAGGCGACCCTTATGGATGAGGAACACGTTGTCGCCGGTGCACTCGGAGACGTAGCCCTGTTCGTTGAGCATCAGGCACTCGTGGAAGCCGTGCTGTTGGGCTTCGATCTTGGCCATGATGTTGTTCAGGTAGTTCAGGGACTTGATCATCGGCGGGAGCGCGGCCGGGCTGATGCGGCGCGTCGGCGAGGTGATGATCTTCATGCCCGTGGTGTAGAGTTCCTCGGGGTAGAGCTTGATGGTGTCGGCGATGCAGATGATCGACGGGGTGGGGCAGTTCTTCGGCGAAAGGCCGAGGTCGCCGAAGCCGCGCGATACGACGAGGCGGATGTACCCGTCGGTCAGGTTGTTGCGGCGGCAGGATTCACAGACGATGTCGGCGATCTGCTGACGCGTCCAAGGCATCGTCAGGCAGATGGCCTTGGCGGACATCTCCAGGCGCTCGAGGTGCTCATCCAAGCGGAAGACGCAGCCTTGGTAGAGGCGGATGCCCTCGAAGATGCCGTCACCGTAGAGAAAACCATGGTCGAAGACCGAGATTTTGGCGTCGGCCTTGGGGTAAAACTTTCCGTCGATATAGACTTCCATCGATGTAAAAAACCACCTTGGGCGGTCTTCGGGCGGTTTTCCAGCCAGAAGCGAAGAAACGCCGACTTTGCCGTTTTTTCGGGCAGTTCAGCCCAGTCGGACAGTCAGGCGGAACTTCCCGGAGTCTTCGGGGGCGATCATGACGCCCGTGCGCACCGTGACCTCGCCACCGAGGAGGGCAGTCAGGCGTGAACCAAGGAGCGCCGCGCTGGCGGTCAAGTCCTCGCCCACCGCCACCGGCATGAGGAAGATTTCGAGCGTACCGTCGGCCTGCTGGCGGACCTGGTAATGGGCGATGTCCTCCAAGTCCGCGAACAGCGCGTCGACCTGGCGGGTCGTTGCCACCGACCCATCGGCCCGCCGCAAGGCGTCGCGGACGCGACCATGGACGATATAGCCGGCGCCGGCCTGTTCCGCGTAGTCGCCGATGGCGTAACGCAGGAGCGGCAGGTAGGGGTTGGTATGGGTGGTGACGAGGAATTGCCCGACGCCGCGGGTGTCGCGGTCGACGAGCTCCAGCGTGGCGGTCTGCGTGCTGGGCGCCGCGACCGAACCGTCCGCTTCGATGAGGAGGTGTCCGGTTTCGCTGGACCCGTAGAGGTTGATCACGGGTACGCCGAAGACCCGTTCCAGGATGCGGCGATGGACGACGCTGGTGTATTCGTAGCTGGTGAGGATGAAGCGGAGCGAGGGGAAGCGCAGGCCGTGCCGCTCGCAGTAGAGCGCGAACCACATCCCGTGCACGGGGTCGACATCGAGGAAGGTCGGGGCCCAGGTGGCCGTCTCTTCCGCCATCTTGGCGAGTTTCGCCTCGGGTAGGCTGAAGGGGATGCGCTCTTGGTTGACGTAGAGCGTCGAATCCAGGGTGCGCTGCTCGACGTTGAGCCAGCGGGCGAAGCAGCTGACCCCGCTGCAGCCCGGCGTCGTGAACACGGCCCGCTTCGCGCCCGGATCGGCGGTGAGCAGCGAGCGGATGAAGGGATTCCGCTGGAGGGCACGGGCTTCCTGCTCGGCCCACCACGTCCGCCCGAAGATGACGCGGACGCTCGCGCCGGAGGTGCCCGAGGTGCTTTCTTCTTCGATGAGGCCGGCTGCGGTCAGCGCCGCCAACGAGAAGCGGCGGGGGAGGAAACCCTCGGGTGAGTGCTCGCGCAGTTCTTGCTTACTGATGCGCGGTAGCTCGGCCAAGTTGATCGACGGGTCCCCTAGCGCCCGGACCCAGTCGGCCCGCTCGTAAAACGGCACATCCTGGGTCTGCGCGAGCGTGGCCGACCAAGTGGTCGGGCTGGTCGCAGGCAAGGGAAGGGTTGAACTGGGCATGAGCGTGGCAGGCGTCAAGCAAGCGGGAATCTCCCCAAACGCAAAGCTCGTCGGCCTTTTCGCCTAGGCTTCTTCGTGGACCTCGTTGCGGAGGATGCCGATGCCGGTGATTTCGACTTCCATCACATCTCCGGGCCGCAGCCAGCGGGGTGGCTTTTGCGCCATGCCGACGCCGGCGGGCGTGCCGGTGAGGATGACGGAGCCGGCGGGCAACGTGGAACTCGCCGCCAGGAAAGCGATGAGGTCGGCGACGGAGAACTGCATCGTCGCGGTCGCCGCGGACTGCATCGTGACGCCGTTCAGTCGGAAGGAAACCTGCAGCTTCTGCGGGTCGGGAATCTCGTCGGGCGTCACCAAGCAGGGGCCCAGCGGGCAGAAGGTGTCGAAGGACTTGCCGCGGCTCCATTGGCCGCCGCCCCATTCTTTTTGCCAATCGCGCGCGGAGACGTCGTTGGCGCACGTGTAGGCGAGCACGTGGTCGAGGGCTTGGGCGGGCGTGACGTTATGGCAGTCGCGCCCGATCACCACGGCCAGCTCGGCTTCATAGTCGACCGCATCGCTGCGCAGGAAGCGCGGCAGCAGCACCGGACCCGCGCCCGTGGTGCTGGCCGGGTTTTTCATGAAGATGGTGGGGTGCGCCTGCTGCTGGCTACCGAATTCCTTGGCATGGTCGGCATAGTTGACGCCCGCGCAGAAGATGGCCCGTGGGCTGAAGGGTGCACCGCGGGCAGGGTGGCGATGGTCGACGATGCGTTCCGTCAGCGTGAAGCGCCCCGCCTGGATGACCGCTTCACGCCAAACCCCCGCAGCGTCTTGTGCGGCCAGCACGCTTTCGCGGGTGGTTGGTTCGGTGAAGGCGTAGACGCGCATGGCACGCAAGGTGGTCGGCGGATGGCCTGCAGGCAAGTCCCCCTTCCTTACGAACGGTAAGGCTCATATACCTCATTTTATTGGGCGATGGGGAACTATAGGGATTGAAGGAGGTCTCGAACGACTCTACCCCTCGACCATGCGATTACCCCGTCGTTCCTTCCTCCAGAAGACCGCCCTTGCGGCCGCTGGCTTCACCATCATCCCACGCCATGTCTTGGGCCGCGGTTTCGTGCCCCCGAGCGAGACGCTCAACCACGTCATCGTCGGTTGCGGCGGCATTTCCGGTTCAGGCGCCCACTTCGGTGACCACATGAAGGGCGCGCACCGCATCCTCGCGGTCTGCGACGTGGATGACAACCATGCCAAGAACCGCGTTAACCAGGTGCAAGCCGCCGGTGGCGGTACGCCGAAGAGCACGCGAGATTTCCGTGAGATCATCGGCCTCGCCGACGCCGATGTCGTCCACGTCTGCACGCCCCCGCACTGGCACGGCGTTATCTCCGCCGCGGCCGCGCGCCTGGGGAAGTCCGTCTGGTGCGAGAAACCCATGACCCGCACGATCGGTGAAGGCCTCGCCCTCCGGAAGGTCGTGCAGGAGACGGGCGTGCCATTCCGCATCAATACTTGGTTCCGACTCAATACCACGAACTATTACGGCGTCGGTCCGGCTCGCGAAATCCGTCGCGTCGTCGCCAGCGGCGTCCTCGGTGGCCCCTTGACCGTCCGGCTCGCCTGCGTCGGTGGCATCGCTTGGAAGGTGAATCTCTGGACGGGTCGGCCCAACCTCACGCCGCAGGCCGTGCCGGCCAACCTGGACTGGGACATGTATTGCGGGCCTTCGCCGCTGATCCCGTATCACCCCCACCGCTGCCACGGCTCCTTCCGCGGCTATTGGAATTTCGACCAAGGTGGCTTGGGCGACATGGGGCAGCACTTCATCGACCCGGTGCAATATTTCATCGGGAAGGACAACGAGTTCCCGGTCTCCGTCGAGTCCGACGCCCCGCCGCAGGATCCGGTCGCCTGCGGCGTCTGGAAGACCGTCACGCTGACCTACGCCGACGGCACGCGCATCATCCTCGAATCGGAACTGGCCGAGAAGGGCGAGAAGCCCTTCCTCGAAGGCCCGAACGGCAAATTATTCGCGAACATGCGCTCCGACCGTCCGGAGCTCATCCGTAAGGCCATGGAATACCCGCTGCCCGAGCGTCAGGAGGACGATTTTGACCTCTCCTCGCGGGAGCGCCGGCCCTTCGGTTACGGCGTCAACGAGGCTTTCCATAGCTCCACTTTGGTGAACCTCGCCGCCTTATCCGTGCGGCTCGGCCGAAAGCTCAAGTTCAAGCCCGATGGCTCCGGCTTCGTCGGTGATGCCCAGGCCGACCGCCTGCACTCGCCCATCCTCCGCGGGCCTTGGACGATCTAATCCCTTCGCCTCAAGCCTCCGCCCACGTCCATGAAACCTTCCTCCCTTTTCCTGCTTCTCGCCGCCGCTTCGGTGAGTTCCGTCGCGCACGCCGAAGACAAAGCCGCCCCCAAGGCCCCCGCTAAGGCGGTGGCTGCGGCCAAGGCCAAAGAAGCTGACGCCAATGAGCCCCGCGTGAAGGCCATGCAGGCCGTCATCAACACGTCACGTCAGTTCGCCAACCCCTCGCCGGAGGCGGCTGCTTGGTTCGGTAAACTCCGGGCGCAGCGGGCCGCGAGTAAGGATGCCGAGGAGCAGGGCGCCCTCGATGTGGCTTTGCAGTTCGACCCGGCCGTCGCGCCGTTTTCGTCGCTCGGTCAGGAGCCGTTGAAGAACTATCCGGCGCCGGAGGTGGCTTCGACCCTCGGCAAGCTCGCCGCCACCGAGCGCGCCCTTGACCTCGGGCAGAAGGCGACCGCCCTCAGCGTCGCGGAGTTGAGCGAGCTGACCAAGTCTCCGGAAGGCGATACGGCGGCGCGCGCCGTCCGTCTGCTGCGCCGCATCGATGCGGACGCCGCGGCTCCCTTGCTGTGGAAGCGCCTCACGGCGTTGACCCAGCGGGCGGAGGTCAAGCAGACCGAAGATGAAATCTTACGCCTGCCCATCGCCCAAGTCGGTCGCGGCTTTCCGGCTTACGCCGAAATCGAAAAAGCCCCGCTGGCGGTGAAGGGCGCCTGGTTGCGGATCGTGGCGGTTCGCCCGACCCTGAAGGCCGATAAGGTCACCGTGCTGGCCCTCTTGAAGGGCCCGGCCAACGAAGTGACCGAGGCCGCCTGGGATGCGGTGCCGACCTTGTTCAGCGTAGCCGACAAGGCGCAGCTCGAAGCCGCCTCCAAGGGCCTCTCCGAACGCTTGGCGCCGCGAGCCAAGGCCGCCCTCGCCTTGCTCAAGTAATTTCGTTGGTTTCGGCGGCTAGGATTGTCGCTTGCCGAAAGGCAGGGGACGCCCTTGCCTTGCCGCATGCCGTCCGGTGCCCAGTCGAACCCGCAACCCAACCTGATCCTCGCCGGATTCATGGGCACGGGGAAGTCGGCCTTGGGTCGACAATTGGCCAAGCGCTGGCGCCGTACCTTCGTCGACACCGATGACCTCGTCGAGAAACTCGCGGGGGCCACGATCGCGGATATTTTCGCGCAGCAAGGGGAAGAGCATTTCCGCGCCTTGGAGCGCAAGGTCGTGGAGGAACTCCTCCCGGAGTCGGACGCCATCATCGCCTGCGGGGGTGGGCTGGTCGTGCAGCCCGGCATGATCGAACTCGTCCGGGCCAAAGGCATCGTCGTCACGTTGTTCGCCTCCGTGGACACCATCCTGCGGCGGACGGCGGGCAATTCCCGGCGACCGCTCCTCAAGGGCGAAGACCCCGAGGCGAAGATTCGCGAACTGATGAAGAAGCGCGAGCAGGCCTACATGAAGGCCGGGGTGGCCGTCTACACCGACGGACGTTCGCTCCAGCAGCTCTGCGTGATCGTCGAGCGCGTCTACGAGCGGGAGGCGCGGGCGGTGCTTAAGGCACGCTCGAAAAAAGCGGACTAACCCACGCGTCGGCGGCCGGCGTTTGGTCGCGTTCCAGAGCGAGCACGGTCAAGAAGTCCGACCGGCGCACCCCGCCGGCCCCCAAGGAGGCCAGGTGCGGCGTCGGCATTTGGCAATCGATGAGCACGTAACCCGCCGCTTTGAGTCGTTCGACCAGCGAGACGAAGCCCACTTTCGAGGCGTCGCTCCGGGTGTGGAACATGGACTCGCCGTGGAAGATGCGGCCAATGCTGACGCCGTAGAGCCCGCCCACGAGTTCGCCTTGCCAGGTGACCTCGACGCTATGGGCATAGCCCTTGCGGTGCAGTTCCACGTAGGCCGCGATCATGTCCTCGGTGATCCAGGTGCCGAACTGGCCGGGGCGGGGGACCTCCGCGCACCGGCGCATGACCCCCTCGAAATCCTGATCCAAGGTGACCAGCCAACCCTTCTTCCGCATCGTCTTGCGGAGGCTGTCGGTCACGCGCAGTTCATCCGGCAACAGCACGAACCGAGGATTCGGGCAGAACCACTGGACCGGCTCGTCTTCGGAGTACCAGGGAAAAACCCCGTGTCGGTAAGCCGCCAACAAGGTGGGAAAGTCCAAGCGGCCGCCGACATGCAGCGGGGCTCGGGCCGGAGCTTTCGCGGGGTCGCCGTAGGGCCACTCGTACATCGTCTTCAATCAACGATGCCGAGCGGACCATCGCAAGGTTAGTCCTTGGTGATGTTGTAGACCGAGGGGATCGAGACGCCGAGTTCGGCGGCGATTTCGCGGACCGGGGAGCCCTTCTTGCGCATGGCCTTGGCCTTGGCGCGCATCGCATCGCTGATCTGGGCGCGGGCGCGGTTCGGGCGGGAAAGGAGCTTCAGGAGGCGACGGGCCAACTCGTTCTTGGACAAAGCGGCGACTTCCTTTTCGAGGGCGGAGTGCCGGTCCGAGTTTTCCATGTCCCAGGACTGGACGGCGAGGTCGCGGGCACGGGAGAGGGTCGCACGGACAAAAGCGTCTTTGGTCGTGAAATTGCTGGGCGTTAGGTCGATTTTCATTGGGAAGGTGGAATGAGCGGTTTTGACGGCGATGGTCGCCGCACGTGGAACCCGCCCACCTCCTCAAAGTTTATTATAATTTTGGGATGTCAAATCCGACTACCCGCTTTTGACTAATTATTTACCTTATTAAAAACATGGATAAACCCCTTAAACACTGCTATCGGCTCCACTCCAGCATGCGGCGGAGCGGGACCTCGGCCGCGACGCGAACGGCCTCCGGCAGGGTGATTTCAGGCGTGCCGTTTTTTAGGCAGTCCCGCACCTTCTGGAGGGTGTTCATCTTCATGAAACGGCATTCGTTGCAGGCGCAACGGTCGGTCGGGGCCGCGACAAAGGTCTTGTTCGGCACCTCGCGGCGGAGGCGATGGATCATGCCGGACTCGGTCGTGACGATGAGGGTATCCGCCTTTTGTTGGCGGCTCCACTCGACCATGAGTTCGGTGGAGCAGACCATGTCGGCGAGGTCGCGGACGGCTTCGGTGCACTCGGGGTGGGCGACCACCGGGGCACCCGGGTGGGCGGCTTTGGCACGCAGCAACGCTCCGGGCGTGAACTGCACGTGGGCGTAGCAGTTGCCTGGCCAGAGCTGCATGGAGCGGCCGGTCTTCTTCGCGACCCACTGGCCGAGATTCTGGTCGGGGACGAAAAGGATCGGGCGATCGGCGGGGACCTTGTTGACGATCTTGGAGGCGTTGCCGCTGGTCACGATGACGTCGCAGAGGGCTTTCACCGCGGCGCTGCAATTGATGTATGCGACGACGTAAAGGTCGGGCTGCGCCGCCTTGAGCGCGGCGAGTTTTTCCGCGGGGCAGGAGTCCGCCAGGGAGCAGCCGGCTTCGAGGTCGGGGAGCAACACGCGGCGGCTCGGGTTCACGATCTTGGCCGTTTCGGCCATGAAGTGGACGCCGCAGAAGACGATGGTGGAGTTCTTGGCCTCGGCGGCCTTGTAGGCGAGGCCGAGCGAATCACCCACGAAGTCGGCGATGCCTTGGATGTCCTCGCACTGGTAGTTGTGGGCGAGGATGATGGCATCCTTCTCCTGCTTGAGGGCGAGGACTTCGCGTTGCAGGTCGCTCAGCGGGAGGCCGCCGGCGGGCAGGGGAGGGAAGACCGTGGCGGTCGGGTAAGGAATCATGGACGGAGGGCTTTACGTTTTTGGCAACGTTCGCAAAGGGCGGTGACTTGGAGTTTCTGCGAGATCGGTTTCATGCCGTGCTTGGCGGCGACGGCCTTGCCGTACCACTCCATGAACGGCGCGTCCACCTCGACGATGGCATCGCAGCTTTCGCAGACGAGTTGGGCGCGGAAGGTGGAAGCCCCGACTTCGGCCAAGTAATACTTATGGTCGCGGCCGACATCGATCTCGCGGATGATGTGCCCGCCGATGAGCAAGGGGAGCGCCCGGTAGATGGTCGCCCGCGAGACGGTGCGGTCGAGCGAACGGGACTTCTTGAGCAGGTCTTCGGCGGTGTAATGCCCCGGGATGCTCCGGGCCGCCTCGAAGACGGCCATCCGCTGGCGCGTGGCCCGCAGGCCTTGTTCGGCGATGTAGGCCCGGAAGGCGTCCGATTGCTCGGGGGAATCTGGTGCGGTGGCCTTGGGCATGGCGAGTTGAGACACTTTTGATACGCCAAGGCCCGTCAGTCAATACGGGACGAGTCATTGACACGGGCCAGCGTCTGCCCTTCATTTGACGCCCTTTTCCCAACAGGAAAAGCCCTTCCCGATGTACCACAATACGGACGACTTACGCATTCGCAGCCGGCTCCCCTTGCTGCCGCCGGCGCTCTTGCTCTCGGAACTGCGCCCCTCGGAGCGCGCCACCGAGGTCGTGACGACCGCCCGTAAGGACGCCGCCGCCATCCTCGCCGGCAAGGATGACCGCCTGCTCGTCGTCGTCGGGCCTTGCTCCGTCCATGACCCGAAGGCGGCCATGGAGTACGCCCATTTGTTGCTCAACGAAGCCCGCAAGCACACCGAAGACCTGCTCATCGTGATGCGCGTGTACTTCGAGAAGCCGCGGACGACCGTCGGCTGGAAGGGGCTCATCAACGACCCGCAGATCGATGGATCCTTCCGCATCAACGATGGCCTGCGGCTCGGTCGTCGCCTGTTGGCTGACATCGCCGACCTCGGTTTGCCGTCCGCGAGCGAGTTCCTCGATCCGATCACGCCCCAGTACCTCGCCGACCTGGTTGCCTATGGCGCCATCGGGGCGCGCACCACGGAAAGCCAGATCCACCGCGAACTCGCCTCGGGCCTTTCGATGCCCGTTGGCTTCAAGAACGGCACCGACGGTTCCGTCCAAGTCGCGGTCGACGCCTGCCTGTCGGCGCGTTCCTCGCACTGGTTCCCCTCCGTCACCAAGGACGGCGTGGTCTCCATCTTCGAAACCTCGGGCAATCCCGACGCCCACGTCATCCTGCGCGGCGGCTCGCGCACGGGCCCGAACTACGGCGCCGAATTCGTCGCCGAAGCCGAAACGCGTCTGCAGAAGGCCGGGATCACCACCCGCCTCATCGTGGATTGCTCGCACGGCAACAGCTCCAAGGACCATCGCCGCCAGCCGCTCGTCGCCGCCGAGCTCGCCGCCCAGGTCGCCCGGGGTTCCCGCATCCTCGGCGGCGTGATGATCGAAAGCCATCTCGTCGAAGGCCGCCAGGAGTGGAAGGGCCGCGAAGGTTCCACCTATGGCTGCAGCATCACGGATGCCTGCATCTCCTTCGAGGAGACCCGTCCGGTGCTCGACCAACTCGCCGCCGCCGTCCGCGCCCGCCGCGCCTTGCCCAAGGCCTAATTACCGCACCACCATGAACAACGTACTGAAGCTGCTCCTCGAGGGCGAGCCCCTCGACACCGCCCAAATCGGCAAGATCCTGAACTTGGGTGCCGAGGCCGTGGACCGCGAACTCGCCGGCTTGCGCGCCCAAGGTATTTTGCTCGGCATGCGCGCCGTGCTCAACCCGAGCTACGAAGCCGAACGCCGCGTGCGCGCCGTCATCGAGATCAAGATCCGCACCGAAGGCACGGGCGGTTTCGACGGCATCGCCGAACGCATCAGCCAATTCGAGCAGGTCGAGAGCTGCTACCTGATGTCGGGCGGCTACGACCTCCTCGTCGTCGTCACGGCCGACAACCTCTACAAGGTGGCCGGCTTCGTGCATGAGCGCCTCGCCCGCATCGAAGGCGTGCAGGGCACCTCGACGCATTTCTTCCTCCGCGCCTACAAGAAGGACGGCTTCGTGATCACCGACGAAGGCACGCGCCGCGACCAGCCTTCCGTCAGCCCCTGAGCCCCGGACCCATGGATGACTCCGCCCGCTTCGTCGCGCAGCACGTCGCTACGCTGCCCAAATCCGGCATCCGCGATTTCTTCGCCATCGTGTCGAAGATGAAGGATGCGGTCTCGCTCGGCATCGGCGAGCCCGACTTCGTCACCCCGTTCCACATCCGCGAGGCCGCCATGGCCGCGTTGGAGAAGGGCCGGACGTCCTACACCGACAACCGCGGCACGTTGGCCCTCCGCGAGGAGATCTCCCGCTACGTCGCCCGCAATTACGGCCCCGAGTACAATCCGGAAGACGAAATCCTCGTCACGGTCGGCGTGTCCGAAGCCCTCGACGCGTTGCTCCGCGCCACGCTCAATCCGGGCGACAAGGTCCTCTACCACGAGCCCTGCTACGTATCCTACGCGCCGAGCGTGACGCTTTGCCACGCGACCCCCGTGCCCATCCGCACGGTCTCGAGCGATCAGTTCGCGCTCGACCCCGCGGCCCTCCGCGCCGCTTGGCAGCCGGGCTGCAAGGTGCTCGTCCTGAACTTCCCGACGAACCCGACCGGCGGCACCGCCAACCGCGCGAAGCTCGAGGAGATCGCCAAGTTCGCGATCGAGAAGGACCTGCTCGTGGCGTCGGATGAAATCTATTCCGAACTGACCTTCGACGGCGACCACGTGTCCATCGCGTCCCTGCCGGGCATGCGCGAACGCACGGTCTTCCTGCACGGTTTCTCCAAGGCTTTCGCGATGACCGGCTTCCGCATCGGTTACGCCTGCGGTCCGGCCGGCGTCATCGACGGCATGCTGAAGATCCACCAGTACGGCATCATGTGCGCTTCCATCATCAGCCAGGAAGCCGCCGTCGAGGCCCTCAAGAACGGCCGCGAGTCGATGCTCCACATGCGCGACAAGTACCGGGAACGCCGCGACTTCATCGTCCGCCGTTTCAACGAACTGGGCTTGCCTTGCCACCTGCCGCGCGGCGCCTTCTACGCCTTCCCCAACATCACCGGCACGGGGTTGGATTCCATGACCTTCGCTTCCCAGCTCTTGGCCGCCCAAAAGGTGGCGATGGTGCCGGGGACGGCCTTCGGCGCCGCCGGTGCGGGCTTCTGCCGCGCCTCTTTCTCGACCAGCTACGAGCGCATTCACGAGGCCGGCGAGCGGATTGCCCGCTTCTTGGACACTTTGCCGGCCCGGAAGTAAGCATCCTTGCTTGCCTGCGGGGCGGGAGGTCGTGACTGTCCTCGTTCATGGAACGGAACACAGCACTTTCCCGGGCAGTAGCCATCGTGGGCCGTCCCAACGTCGGCAAGAGCCGGCTTTTCAACCGCATCGTCGGTCGGCGCATCTCGATCGTGCACGACCAGCCCGGGGTGACCCGCGATTTGATCACGGCGGATGTCTCGGAAGGGCGTTACACCTTGATGGATACCGGCGGCATCGGTCTCTATAAGGCCGAATTGACGCCGAAGGTCGTCGCCGCGGCCGTCGAAGAGCAGGTCGATTTCGCCCTCGCCGCCGCCAGCCTCGTGCTGCTGATCGTGGATGCCTCCGAAGGCTGCGCGCCGCTCGACATGGAAGTGGCCGCGAAGCTTCGCCAGGCCGGCAAGAACGTCGTCGTGGTCGCCAACAAGGCCGACACCGAGGAGCGCGACCGCCAGGTGGGCGAGTTCTACGCCTTGGGCTTCGGCGATCCGTTCCTCGTCTCGGCCGAACACGGCCGCGGCATGGCGGAACTGTGCGCGCTGATCCTCCAGAAGCTCGGGCCTGCTCCGGTCGAGCCCGTCACTTCCACGCCGCACCCGATCCGCCTCGCGCTCGCCGGTCGTCCCAACGTCGGCAAGAGTTCCTTGGGCAATCGCCTCCTCGGCGGCTCCCGCCTCATCGTCAGCGAAATCGCCGGCACCACCCGCGATCCGGTGCGCTCGCGCTTGGCCCGCGCCAAGTCCGATGGCTCCAAGACGGAATTCGTCCTCGTGGACACGGCGGGTCGCCGCACCGCGAACAAGCGCGACACGCTCGACTTCTTTTCCCAGATCCGCGCCAACGAGATCCTCGCCGACACCGACGTGGTCTTCCTCGTGCTGGATGCCCAGCAGGGCGTGACGCGCATCGATAAGCAGCTCGCCGGCGAGCTCGCCCTGATCGGTTGCGGTCTCGTCGTCGTGGTCAACAAGTGGGATTTGGCGAAGGAAGCTTTCCGGGCCGATGCCATCAGCGGCTTCGAGGACGAGGAAGAATTCCGCGCGAAGTTCCGCGCGGCCATCCGCCGCGAGCTCTTCTTCCTGCCGGATCCGCCCATCTGCTTCGTCTCCGCGAAGACGGGCCTCCGGGCCGACGACCTGCTCGACGCCGCCGAAGGCGTGTACATCCGCGCCGGCGCCACCATCCCGACGGGCCGCATCAATCGCGTCATCCAAGACCTCATGGTCAAGCGTCCCCCGCGGATGGTCTCGGGCCGCCGCTTCAAGTGCTACTACGTCACGCAGGTGTCGCGCCGACCGATCCGCTTCCGGATGTTCTGCAATTCGGAAGAGCGCCTGGAAGAGGCTTACCAGCGTTTCTTGGTGAAGGGCATCCACGAAGGTTTCGAACTTTCGGGCGTGCCCGTCTTCATCGACGTGGTCGGTAAGCCCAAGCAGGAAGGCCGCAAGTACTTCGCCCCTCCGGGCACGCGTCACGAAGGTGGCGCCACCAGCATCGAAGGTTCCGCCGCCCCCGCGCACATCGCCAAGCCGGCGCCGGGCGCCAAGGCTCGTCCGGCCAAGTCGGCGGGGGCCGCGGCCAAGGGCAAGATCCGCGGGAGCAACTCCGGCAAGATCGGCAAGGGTGGCTCGAAGGCCTCGAACAAGAAAGCATTCACGCGCTGGGACAAGCCCCGTTCCCTGAAGGGACGCGCGGCCCGTCAGGCCCGCAAATAAACGATGCGGCACCGCCTCGTCCTGCTGGGTTCGGATGAAATCGCGCTGGCGGCGTTTGTCGCCGCGCGAGCCCTCCCAGCGGTCGAGGTCGTCGCCGTTTATTCGCAGCCCGATCGTCCCTCGGGCCGTGGTCAGGAGGTCCGTCCGAATCCCGTGGCGGCCTGGGCCCGGCAGGAAGGTCTGACGCTGCTGCAGCCCGAGAAGCTCTCGGCGGAAGATGCCGCCCATTTGCGTTCCTTGGATGTCACCCTCGGCGTGGTCATGGCTTATGGGCAGATCCTCAAGGATGATTTCCTGCAGGCCCCGCGGTTGGGTTTGGTGAATTTTCACGGCTCCCTGTTGCCGGCCTTGCGCGGTGCGACGCCCGTCGAGGGCGCTTTGGCCGCCGGCTTGGCGGCGACGGGGGTGTCGTTGCAACAGGTGGTGCGTAAGCTCGATGCCGGCCCCTTGCATGCCTCGGCCACGTTGACGATTGCCCCCCATGAAGGCCGGGCGGCGCTGCGCGCCCGCCTCGGAGTCCTGGCGGGGGAACTGGCGACCCGCGCCTTACCCGCCATCTTGGCGGGCACCTCCGTGCCGGTGCCGCAGGATGAAGCGCACGCCAGTTACACCCGTCGACTCACCCGGCAGGATGCCGCGCTCGATTTCGGCGCGCCCGCCCGGCTGCTCGCGGGGCGCATCGCCGCGATGGAGGGATGGCCTGGCAGCACGTTCGAATGCAACGG
>DBCN01000142.1 GCA_002293065.1 Opitutia bacterium UBA957 | reverse complement strand
CAAGGAATTGCCCAAGACCCAACCTGAACTCTTCGTTGAGGTGGAACAGGCCTTGGAATGCCGCCTCGAGTTCGCCAACGGCGCCGTGGCCGACGTTTGGTCCGGCTACGATGCCAACCGCGCCGAGTTGGAGGCCACGGCCGCCAAAGGCTGGTTCAAGGGCGCGCGACCGGTCTTCAGTTACCGCGGTCTGAATGTTTCCACCTCCGCAAAGGGAAAACTCGATTTCGGCGTCTTCCGCCAGCAGCAGCGGCATATGGACGCCGTGTGTGCGGCCATCCGTGATGGGGGTGAGTTCACCTGCACCGCCCAGGTCGGCCGTCGCGACATGGTCATCATCGAAGGCATCTACGAATCGATCAAGACCGGCAAGAAGGTCGAGTTGAAGTACGCGTAAAAGGTTGAAAGGTTGATGCGTTGATTGGTTGGGGTGATGGCAGCGACATGGCATGCCTGCGCCCCGCCTCGCTCAACTCAGCAGCCCTTCAACGAATCAATCGCGCCAGCCTCAGATTTTTCCCGCCAGCTCGATCAGCTTCGCGGCGGCCGTGGTCATGGCCGTCTCCCGGGCTTGCTCACCTTCGTTCACGCCTTCGGCATGGACGAAGGTCACGTCGGTGATGCCGATGAAACCAAGGATGGTGCGGAGGTAGGGTTCCTGGAAGTCGTAGGCCGTGCCTGCGACGAAGCCGCCGCGCGAGGTCACGACGATGGCTTTCTTGCCCTTGAGGAGGGGTTCGACGCCGGCTTCGGTGATCTTGAACGTCATGTCCGTGCGGACGACTTGGTCGATCCAAGCCTTCAGCGAGGCGCTGACCGTGAAGTTGTGCATCGGCGAACCGATCACGAGCAAGTCGGTCGCCATCAATTCGGTCGTCAATTCGTCGGAGTGATGCAGTACGCCCTTCATGGCCGGGTCGTTCTGGTCCGCCGGCGCGAAGGCCGCGCCCACCCAAGAGTCGGAAATGAACGCGGGCGGGTGGTGGCCGATGTCATGATGCGTGACCTTGAGCCCCGGGTGCTTGAGCCGCAGGGCATTGATGAACGCCGAGGTCAGTTTACGCGTCACCGACCGGACCGTGCGAGGGGAGGCGTCGATGTGCAGGACTTTCATGTCTCCCAAGGTGCACGCTACGCCGGGGGAGTCAATGGACGGGAATCCCCAGGCAATGGGCAGGCCGAAGGAGAAGGGGCGCCAGCGGCGTTTCCCCTTGTCCCTGCGTCTCCCCGCCGACCTATCCCCGCCAAGCTTTACACTTCCCAGTCGTCGGCCTTGGTGCGCAGGACCTTGTCGAGGGCGTCCAGCACGAGGTCCACGGCCTGGTCGGTCGTGAGCTTGTCGGTGCGGATGTGGACCTCGGGCGACTCAGGCGCTTCGTAAGGTGAGGAGATGCCGGTGAACTCGGCGATCTCGCCGCGGCGAGCCTTGGCGTAGAGGCCTTTGACGTCACGCTGTTCGCAGACGTCGAGCGGGGCGTCGACGAAGACTTCGATGAAGGCGTGGTTGCTGAGCGCGGCGCGGGCCTTGGCGCGGTCGGCGGCCAAGGGCGCGATGAGCGTCACGAGCGAGATATGGCCGGCGTTGGCGAAGAGTCCGGCGACGGCGGAGGCGCGGCGGACGCTTTCGGCGCGGTCCGCGGCGGAGAAGCCGAGGTCGCGGTTGAGCGCGGTGCGGAGGTCGTCGCCGTCGACGCGGAAGACCTGGCGGCCGGCATCGAAGAGCCGACGCTCGACGAGTTCGGCGATGGTCGACTTGCCCGAGCCCGAGAGGCCGGTGAACCAGAGGACGGCGGGGGCGTGGCCGGAACGCGCGGAGCGTTCAGCCGCGGTGACCTTGCCTTCGCGGACGTTCTGCTCCTTGCGAGCATCCAGGATGATGCCGCCGCCATGGATGCGGCCGGCTTCTTCCAGCGCGAAACGGCCGGTGATGGCGCATTCGTGGTGGAGGTCGAAGGCCACCGAGCGGGCGGTACGGACGACGACTTCGCAGATGGAGTCGCGGGGTACGCTGTCGGCTTGGATGGACTCGAGCGTGGAGGCGTCCGTGATCTTCTCGATCTTGGCGATGACGGCTTCGACGTTCTGGGTCAGGAGGCGGAGCTTGTAGGTCTTGTTCGGGACCAGCGGTTCCTTGCCCAGCCAGAAGATGCGGGCGCGGAATTCGCGGCCCACGCGGGGTTGGTTGGACGGGTGGGCGGCGACTTGGCCGCGTTCCACGAAAATCTGCTCCGAGAGCGTCACGCTGGCCGAACCGCCCGTGCCGACGACGTCGCGGGATTCCGGCCCCGGCCAATCTTCGAACGTGCGGACGGTGCTGCGGCGGCCACCAGGCTGGAAGATGAGTTCATCGCCCGGGCGGATGGCGCCGGCTTCCACGCGACCGGCCACGATGCGGCGATGGTCGAAGCGGTAGATGTCGGAGACCGGCAAGCGGAGCGGCAGGCCCGTCAAGTCGTCCTCATGCTTGAACGCATCGAGGGCTTCGGTGACCGTCGGGCCGGTCCACCAAGCCATCTTGGCGGAGCGGTTGACGATGTTCTCGCCATGCTTGGCGGCGATGGGGATGAAGTGCACGGCGTTGAGGCCGAGGCTCTTCAGGAAGGCGGTGTATTCCGTGCGGATCTTTTCGTAGGTTTCCTGCGAGTGCTGGACGAGGTCCATCTTGTTCACGAGCACGACGAGCTGCTTCACGCCGAGGAGCGAGAGCAGGAAGGCGTGGCGACGCGACTGGTCCATGACGCCTTCCTTGGCGTCGATGAGCAGGAGGGCGGCGGAGGCCGAGGCGGCGCCGGTCACCATGTTCTTCAGGAACTCCTTGTGACCNNTCGATGATCGCGTAGGCACGCTGGGTGGTGCGGAAGAAGATGCGCGTGGTATCGATCGTGATGTTCTGTTCCTGCTCCTCGATGAGGGCGTCGAGGAGGAAGGCGTACTCGAACTCCATGCCTTCGGCGGCGCAGTTCTTGCGGACCTGCTCGATCTTGCCGTTGGGGAGGGAGTCGGTGTCGTTCAGGAGACGGCCGACGAAGGTGGATTTGCCGTGGTCGACGTGACCGACGACGACGACGTGCATCTTGCGTTGGTCTTCGGCGGCGGCTTGGGCGGCAGCCTGGGCGGCGGCGGGGCTGGGAAGGGAGGGATGGCTCATGTTGGCTGGTGTTGGTGTGGCGGTGCGGTTGGCTGGCTTACATGAAGCCCTTGGCGCGGAGTTCCTGCATGGAATTGCGGCCGACGTGGTCCTGGGCGCGGCCGGCGCGTTCGCTGACCTTGGTGCGCTTCAATTCTTCGATGACTTCGTCGATGTTGCTGGCCGGGCTCTCGACCGGGTGCGTGATCGGGTGGCAACCGAGCGAGCGGAAGCGCTTGCCGTCACGGGCGAAGTAAAGCGTCGGGTTCGGGATGTTCTCGCGGCGGATGTACTCCCAGATGTCGAGCTCGGTCCATTCGAGGAGCGGTTGGACGCGGACGTGGCCGCCTTCGGGCGCGCTGCTGGCGAACTGGCCCCAGAATTCCGGCGGCTGGTCCTTGTAGTCCCAGTTGCCTTCGGCGGAGCGCGGCGAGAACCAGCGTTCCTTGGCGCGGGTCGGGTCTTCATCTCGGCGGATACCGGTGACGAGGGCGTCCCATTTGAATTCGTCGATGGCGGCCTTGAACGGCACGGTCTTGAGTTCGTGCGTGACGGTGACGGGGTCGTGCGTGGCGTAGCCGATGCCGCGACGGATGGCGTCCTCATTCACGCGCACGATGAGGTCGATGCCATGGATGACTTTGGCCTTCTCGCGGAACTCGTACATCTCCGGGAACTCGTACGTCGTGTCGATGTGCAGGAGCGGGAAGGGGATCTTGCCGCAGAAGGCCTTACGGGCGAGCCAGATGAGGACGTTGGAGTCCTTGCCCATGGACCAGGGCATGCAGACGGAGCGGAAGTTGGCGAAGGCCTCCCGGAAGACGTGGATCGACGTCTGTTCGAGGCGCGTGAGGTGGTCGTTTTGGGCGTTGCGGGACAT
>DBCN01000146.1:5273-7042 GCA_002293065.1 Opitutia bacterium UBA957 | reverse complement strand
CCCTATCCCCAATCCCCTATCCCCTTTTCTCCCACCCTCACCTCCACCCCGCGCTCCCGCAGTTCCGCAAAGAACGCTTCTGGGTCGGGCGGCGTGATGATGAAATTCTTAATCCAGCCGGTGCGGCGGCGAAGTCGGACGACCTTCTTCCGATTCAGCGAGGACGTGTAGTGCTCATTCCATAACGGACAGCCGCGGTCGGCCCACGCGATGTCAGCCAAGGCGACCTTGCGGACCGTGAAACCGTAGACGACCACGCGCACATGCTCGTCATCCACCCGGAAGGTCATGCCCCAAAAGACCGCGTGAATCACGAAGGCCAGGGCCGCGGCGACGGCCAACAAAGGAAGCAAGTGCAGGAAGACGGCCATACCTAAGCCCAGAAACTACCGCCCTTTGAGACGACTTCAACCCATGATGGGACCAAGAAGCGGGCCTTCTGTGTGGAATACGTCCCATCGACACCCCCTTCCCTCTTGCGGAGGCCTCGCCGTCCGTTTGGATGGACGCATGGCCCGCTCGCCGAAATTCGCCAACACGAACGCGCTCTGGTCGGCCGTCGGGGTCCGCACGTTGGCAAACCTCGGCCTACGCCACGTGGTGATCTCGCCCGGCTCGCGCTCGACGCCGCTGGCGTTCGCCTTCGCCGAAAGCCCCGACATCGCAACGACCGTCGCGCTCGACGAGCGCTCGGCCGGCTTCATCGCGCTGGGACTCGCCAAGGCCAGCCGTGAACCTGTCGCGTTGCTTTGCACCTCCGGCACCGCGGGCGCCAACTACTTGCCGGCAGTCATCGAAGCCCGTCTCTCGGCCACCCCGCTACTCGTGCTCACCGCCGACCGCCCGCCCGAGCTCCGCGATTGCCACTCGGGCCAGACGATCACCCAGAACGGACTCTTTGGCGCTTACCCGGTCTGGGCGACCGAAGCTGCCGTGCCATCCGCTGACCTCGGGCAGCTCCGCTATTGGCGCCAGCTGCTGGTGG
The DNA here is from genome assembly GCA_002293065.1 of Opitutia bacterium UBA957. GTDB lineage: Bacteria > Verrucomicrobiota > Verrucomicrobiia > Opitutales > UBA953 > UBA953. Next base: position 6,057 of record DBCN01000146.1, on the reverse strand, counting down.
ACGCCTGGCAGCGGGCCCAAGGGCCTCTAGCCGGCCCAGTACACCTCAATCTCCCCTTCCGGGACCCTCTACCGCCCTCCGAGCCAGAAAAGGGCTACAAGGCGCCTGCGGGGCTCGATTTAGCGGCTTTCACGACCCTACCCGTCTGTGCCCAGGTAGACTCGCTGCTCACCCCGGCCTCCGTGGCCGCCCTGCTCCCTAAGACCGACCGCGGGGTCATCGTGGTCGGACCCCATGCGCCGGCCGACCGCCAAGAGTTCGCGGATGGCTTGCTGGAGCTCTCCCAACTGACCGGCTGGCCCATCCTCGCCGATGGCGCGGGCACCCTGCGCGGTGACCTCGCTGGCAGCGGGCGTCTCATCTCCGCTTACGACTTGATCCTGCGCGACGCCCACTTGGCCCGCACGCTGCGCCCCGAGGCCGCGATCTTCGTTGGACCGCTCCCGACGAGCAAGGTTCTGCGCGCTTGGCTCAAGGACGCCGATGTCGTCGCGCTGCAGGTGAACCGCGCCGGCGAGAACGTCGACCCGACCCATGGACGCTGGACGCGCCTCGACGGTACGCTCACGCCGAGCGGTGAACGCGTTAAGGCGACGGACAACGCACGCCTTTTGGCGTGGCGCAAGGCGCAGAAGAACGCTCGCACGAAGCTCGAACGCATCGCCCGCGTGGATTGGAACTTCGAAGGACGGATTGTCACGCAGCTCGAGGAAGCCCTCGGACCCGATGATCGCCTCTTCATCGGCAGCAGCATGCCGATCCGCGACCTCGAGTGGTTCTACCA
>DBCN01000146.1:0-5144 GCA_002293065.1 Opitutia bacterium UBA957 | reverse complement strand
CACGACAGCAACGCATTACTCTCGGCCTATGGCCACATGGGCGACCTCACCGTGGTCGTCGTGAACAACCAAGGTGGCGGCATCTTCAACCACCTCGCCGTCGCGAAGGAAACCAAGCGCTTCGAACAACTCTGGGGTACCCCGCAGGCGGCGGACCTCGGGAAACTCTGCGCTGCGCATGGCGTGCGTCATGACTTAGCCGAGACCTGGACTGCCCTCGCCCGCCAACTCGAACGCCGCGGCAAGGGAGTGCGCGTGATCGAGTTCCGGACGGATCGCGAAGCCGACGCCGCCTGGCGCCTCAAATCCTTCCGCTCCTAAAGGAAACCCTCCATAAAAGGGGTCAGGCCGTTAGTGCCTAAGCCTGTTAGTTTAGAGGCCTATTTCGACCTCTCTAGCTAACAGCAACACAACTAACGGCCTGACCCCTTTTGTGGGTGGAAAACATCAGTCGGTACTACCCTTGGTCGCAGCCATAAGCCGCCGCAAGTTGCTAGCCGAACCCGTGAAAAGACGCTCCGCTAACCAAACAGACGTAGCCGGACAAAGCTTCCGCACCTTGGCTGCCACTCGAACCTTCCTGCCGTCACTTTTGGTCATCACTGAGAAATCTACGCCAACCAAGCCTTCCGCGACCAACACTTGGTCGAAAACCTTGATCCAGCCGTCCATCTGAGCCGCAAGCAATTCTTCCCTGGTTTGATTGACCACCATCGGCCTTGGCCTGGCTTCACGCAGACCACCCTTGCGGACCTTCCGGACCAACCCTGCCAGCTCCTCATCCGTCATGTATCGATCGTCCATAATCAGGCTTACCCTCAGTTTCTCCACATAGGCCGACCAGCCATCGGCGTCATCCTTCAACCCGTGGAAATAACCTAAAGCATCACCGAGCGACACACACCCTCGCCCCTTCGGGTGACGCAAGCATCTCAGGCTAGTCCACGGGTATCGGTCTAACTCCTCCAAGCTCACCACCTTTACCCGCACGGGATTGAGGTGAACATAATCGAACGCTTTAGCCGCCGAAGCCGACAACCGAAAATGTGCCGCGCAATAGCGAGACTGGAACACATGGCCAACCTCCTGGCGAAACGCTTTGTGTTTGTTCGCAAAATCCGACTGCAAGGCGTGCATGCCCTTGTCCAGATTCCCCAGTGGAGTCGAAACCACGAGGTGGAAATGGTTATCCATGACGGCGTAAGCATAAAGGATCCACTGGTGCAATTCGACGGCATCGAAAAGGGCTTGGATAAAAAGACGTTTCGCGGCGGTCTTACGGAAAATGAAGGCACCACCTTCGGCTCGATTGTAGGCGTGGTAGACGCCTTGATTCGAAAGTTGGCGGAGACGGCGGGACATGGGGGCTTATTTGAAGCACGGCGAGTCAACGCACGATTTCCGAGATGCCCCAAGGGTTGCCGCTCAGAACACCTCCACAAAAGGGGTCAGGCCGTTAGTGCCTAACCCTGTTAGTTTAGAGGCCCATTAGGACTGTTCTAGCTAACAGCAGATCGACTAACGGCCTGACCCCTTTTGCGGGAGGAATAACTTAGGTCCAAGTGCATCGACCTATCTTGCTCAACATGTCGATTTTGAGCCTTAAAATCGACATACGCGATACGGCTCAGAAATACGCCTTTAGGGGCTCGGATTCCTCGCCGGACAAAGGGGCGTCCCCGGTGGCCATAGCCACGGAGGGAAGGAAACGTTGATGCTCCGGCGCTAGGACGCGGAAGCCGTGGCGTTCGTAGACGGACGGGGGCACTTCTGAGAACAGCAGGAACCGGAGATCGCCGTGCGAAAATCGCAGGAGTTCCATCACGGCACGTACCAGCAGAGCCGAGTAACCTTTGCCCCGCAGCAGTGGATCGGTCGCGACGGAGGCGAGGCCCATCAGCCCGCGAGAAAAACGTAAGGTATTCAGGCCTGCCGCCGGAACACCCTCCAAGGTCTCCAAGAGGTAACGCGTGCCGCGCTGGTGATTCCGACTCTGCTCATATCCAGCGATGAAGTCTGGGAGGGTCTTACCTTCGCCCCATGCATCGTAACCAAAAGCCAAGACGACGGGATTATCCTCAGGCTGAACGAGGCGCACGCGAGCGACGGGCGTGAAGCGAGGACGGCCATCTTCCAACGTCTCCTCGAACATCCCCTGCGGACGCACCCACGTGCGCGCCTCGGGATTATCGTACAGGCAGCGATAGACCACGTGGGGCGAAAGATCCTCCGAATGCGCCGCCACCCCCAACCGCAGGTAGTGGTTGCCCTTGTAGTGGCGATAGATGGTCCAGGACATCTGGAGACAGGGGTATAGGGGTGCGGGTTTAGGGTTAAGGGCTTGGCGTATCGATGGCCAAGCTGACGTCCCGACGCAAGCCACCTCGAACACCAGGTTGGGTTAGCACTGCGTGCCCACCTAGATGGCGGGACAACGAAACCAACCAACTGCGAACAATTAAACAGGGCTAGGTCAGCACGCAGTGCTGACCCTACCTTTTCGATACCTGCAAGCCCCGGCGGACGTCTACTTGGCGGCGCCCCAGCGTGAGGTGAACGGGTGCAGGATGAAGAGGGGCTTGCCGACGACGTCCTTCTCCGGGACTTCACCCCAACCGCGCGAGTCGAAGCTGTTCGCGGAATTATCGCCGAGGGCGTAGTAGTGGCGGTCGGTGACGGTGTACTCCTTGCTCAAAGGCAACGCATACGCGTAATCGCCGACATCGGCGATGTAGCCATAATAACCACGATCGGTGGCACGTTCGGAATTAAGCGCCATCGGTTCAGGCGCGGTCACGACCTTCCCGTTCACGTAGAGGCGACCGTCGGCATCAACGAAGAGGCGTTCGCGGGGGACCCCGACGAGGCGCTTGACGTAATAATTCTGCGAGGGATTGCCGTTGCGGTCCGCGAGGCCGGGTATGTTGTTCGTCTTGAAGACGAAGGTATCGCCGCGGGACGGATCGACGAAATGGTAAGACACCCGATCGACGAAGAGCATGTCGCCCGTGAGGATGTCGAAGTTCAGCACCGGCTGACCGGCCTTGGCCTTGTAGCCCGTACGCAACATCGGACCATTGGGTCCCGTCTCGATGCGGTTATCGCGGCCCGCCTGCACGAGCAGCTTGTCCCAGCGCTCCGCGTCCTGACGTCGCAAGGGCAACTTGGCGTAATCGGGGAAATACGTCCGGAGAAGCACCCCCTCTAAGCCGAAGTCAACCGGAACATCGATGGCCATCGGCGTGTTGCCGACGACGAGCACGTAGCCCTCGCCGGGCGTACGTCCGCGGGGGCGATAGTGCCGATCCTTGCCGTCGAAGCCGGCATTCTCGAGCGGGATCTTGACCTCCCCATCCACCGGGGCGCGCTCCACGTAGGTCCAGGTCCACTGTAGCTTGTCCAAGGCCCGCGTCGCGAGATCAGGAACCGGTGCGTCGGGCGCACGCACCTCCGCCGTCATCCCGTTGTACGTCGGCCACATCGAATTCGTCGGGATCTTGAAAGGCTGCAGCAGGAAGCTGCGGATCGCACCGGCCACGATGGCGGCCATCACGACCATCTCCACGTAGTCGCCCGTCGTGGAGACAGGGTAGATCTTTCCGCCGTTACGCACGAGCACTTCATGCAGGGCCGTGATGGCCGGCTCGGTCTCTGCGGGCGGGGCCGAACGCTTGACGAGCATCCCCAACTGAGCCGTCAGACGCTCCTGTTCGGCGAGGTCTTCGGCGCGGAGCACGTCACCGCGGTAAAGCTTCACCTTGTGGGCAACCTCGAGGATCTGCTTGCCGATCTTCAGAAAGCGGTGGTGCTTGGGGAGGATGAAACCGGGGAGATGGGTAAGCATGGCGTTCCGCAGCCCCAACGTAAAGGGGCGGACGGTCGCTGGAAAGGACAGAAACGGGGCTTAGCCCTCGTTCTTGAGGATCTTGATGAAGGCCTCCTGCGGGATATCGACCTTACCGATCTGCTTCATCCGCTTCTTCCCTTCCTTCTGCTTATCCAGCAGCTTGCGCTTACGGGAAATATCACCGCCGTAGCACTTGGCCGTCACGTCCTTGCCGACGGAGCCGATGGTCTCGCGGGCGATGACCTTGGACCCGATGGCGGCTTGGATGGCGATCTTGAAGAGCTGGCGTGGAAGGAGCTCCTTGAGCTTCTCGCAGAGCGCGCGGCCGCGGCCTTCGGCCTTGGAAGCGTGGACGATGGACGAAAACGCGTCCACCGGCTCTTCGTTGACGCGGATATCCATCTTCACGAGGTCGGAGGTGACGTATTCCCCCAACTCATAATCCATCGAGCCGTAACCGCGGGTGATGGACTTCATGCGGTCATTGAAATCGACGAGGATCTCATTGAGCGGGAGCAGGCAGACCAGGACGACGCGGTCGCCGTCGATGGTTTCGGTGCGCTCGCAGATGCCGCGCTTCTCCTGGACGAGCGTCAGCATGTCGCCGATGGAGGTACCCGGGATGTGGATATGGGCGCGGATGGTGGGCTCCTCGACGTGCTCGATCGCCGACGGGTCCGGCATCACGACCGGGTTATCCAGGATGTGCTCCACGCCATCGGTCGTGAACACTTTATAGACGACCGACGGGTAGGTCGAAAGGATGTCCAAGTCGTACTCGCGACGCAGGCGCTCCTGGACGATCTCCATGTGGAGGAGGCCAAGGAAGCCACAGCGAAAACCGAAGCCCAGCGCGCTCGAACTCTCGGCCGTGTAGGTCAGCGACGAGTCGTTGATCGCCAGCTTGGCGAGCGAGACCTTCAGTTTCTCGTAATCAGCCGTGTCGAGTGGATAGATGCCGCTGAACACCATCGGACGAACCTCCTTGAAACCCGGGACAGGCTCCTTGGCCGGATCGCTGGCCAGGGTGATGGTGTCGCCCACCTTCACGTCAGCGACCTCGCGGATGTTGATGACGATGTAACCGACCGTGCCTGGACCGAGTTCGTCCTGCGGCTTCATCTTCGGGGCGAAGATGCCGACTTCCTTGATGACGGAGCGGGCGCCGTTGTACATCAGCTCGATGGTCTGACCGGCCTTGAACGTGCCGGAGAAGACGCGGACGTAGCTGATGACGCCCTTGTAGGAATCGAACAGCGAATCGAAGACGAGAGCGCGGTGCTGCGGGTATTCGGAC
>DBCN01000080.1 GCA_002293065.1 Opitutia bacterium UBA957 | reverse complement strand
AGGGCGCGCGCGGCCGAGAGGCGGTCGAGCGGGGCGAGGACGGCGAGTTCGGCGCCCTCGGGGGTGCGGGAGGTGCAGCGGCGGAAGGCGGTGGCGAGGCCTTCCTTTTCGATCACCTTGGCCAGGGCCTGCGCGGCCTCGAAGAAGGCCGGGTCATTGAGGAGCGTCAGGGCCTGCAGCGGGGTGTTGCTGCGATTGCGGCGCGTGCAAGTGGACAGTCCGTCCGGGGCATCGAAGACCACGAAGGCCGGCGGCGGGGTCACGCGGTAGGTGAAGGTGTAGAGTCCGCGGCGCGTGCGGTCTTCTCCCTTGCTGGTATTCCAGACGCGCTTCACCTGGCCGAGGGACATCACGCCATCCGGGATGGGCGGGTAGACGGGTGGTCCGCCGACCTTGTGGGTGAGCAGTCCGCTGGCGACGAGGGCGGAGTCGCGCACGAGTTCCGCGTCGAGGCGCAGGCGCGTCTGGCGGGCGAGCAGGCGGTTATCTGGGTCCTTCTCGATGAGGTCGGCGCGAGTCGCGGAATCGCGACGATAGGCGCGCGTGAGCACGATGGTGCGGTGCAGGGATTTCAGGCTCCAGCCGCGTTCGACGAGTTCCACGGCCAGCCAGTCGAGCAGTTCAGGGTGGGAGGGTGACGTGCCCTGCGAGCCGAAATCATTATCGGTCTCGACGAGGCCACGGCCGAAGTAGGCTTGCCAGACACGGTTGGCGATCACGCGGGCGGTGAGCGGGTTGTCCTTGGCGACGATCCAACGCGCGAGGTCGAGACGGTCGACGGCGCCTTGGTCAGGCTTGAAGGCGTGCAGGGTCGCGAGGACACCGGGGGAGACCTCTTCGGCCGGACGCGTGAAGTCGCCGGCGGTCAGCAGGTGCGTCTTGCGGGGCTTCGCGAGTTCCTTGAGGACGAGCGTCGTCGGGCCGCCGTCACGGAGGTCGGCGGCATCCTTGGCCTTCTTCTGCAGGGCCTTGAAGGCCTTGTCCGTGGCGCCGGGGCCGGCGGCGAAGAGGAGGGCGCGTTCCGTCACGTTACGCATCGCCACGGGCTTGCGCAGGGCGGCCTTCACGGGGCCGGAAAGTTTGGCGGTCGTGGCCTTCGTCAGGGTGTTCTCCCATTGCTGCAGGGCGGGGGCACGCTGATCGAGGAAGGTCGCGAGCGCCTGATCGGCCTCGCGGACGGCGGCGGCGAGCTTGGCATCATCGCGGGAAGGGTCCGACACCTTCATCGTCGGCTCCTCCTGGGTGTTGAAGAAGGCGAACATCCGGTAGAATTCCTTCTGCGTGATCGGGTCGAACTTATGGTCGTGGCATTGCGCGCAGCCGACGGTCAGGCCGAGCCAGACCGTGCTCGTGGTGCCGACACGGTCGATCACGCTGTCGATGCGGAACTGCTCGACGTCGATGCCGCCTTCCTGGTTGAGGGGCGTGTTGCGGTGGAAGCCCGTGGCGATGCGCTGGCTTTCGCCGGCGTCGGGCAGGAGGTCGCCCGCGAGTTGTTCGACCGTGAAGCGGTCGAAGGGCAGGTCGGCGTTGAGCGAACTCACCACCCAGTCGCGGTATTTCCATATGCTACGCGGGGCATCGACGGAGTAGCCGTTGCTGTCGGCGTAGCGGGCCTGGTCCAGCCACCAGCGGCCCCAACGCTCGCCGTAGCCGGGCGACGCCAGCAGGCGGTCGGTGGCGGCGACATACGCGGCCTGCGGGTCTTTCGCGCGGGCTTGCAGGAACGAGTCGAGTTCCGCGGGCGTGGGCGGGAGGCCCGTCAGGTCAAGCGAGAGACGGCGGAGGAGTTTCTCCGGCGAAGCTTCGGCGGAAGCCTTCAGGCCGGCTTCCTTGAGTCCTTGGTCGATCAGGGCGTCGATCGCGGCCGGACCTTTCTCTTTCAGGGCCGGGCGCTGCGGAGGCGTGAAGGCCCAGTGTGGTTCGTAAGGGGCGCCTTCTTCGATCCAGCGGCGGAGGGTCTCGCGCTGCTTGGCCGTGAGCTTCGGCTTATGCGCCTCGGGCGGCGGCATCACTTCCTCCGGGTCCTGCGAGAGGAGGCGCTTCCAGAGTTCGGACTTCGCGGGGTCGCCGGGGGTGATCGCACGGACGCCGTCGTTATCGGCCAGGGCGCCCTCGCGGGTGTCGAGGCGGAGGTCGGCCTTGCGGTGCTTCGCGTCGAAGCCGTGGCACGAGAAGCACTGCTCGGAAAGGATCGGGCGGATCTCCCGGTTGAAGGAGACCTTGGCGGCGGCCGTGGCGGACCAGAAGAGCGCGAGCGCGAGGAATAGGGCGGGGCGGGCCATCGCGTCCAATCAAGTCCTCCTCCGGGGTTTTGCAACCTCTTGAGGGCTTAAGACAGGAGTTAGCGGACCACCCGGGCGGGTGGATAGTTGGCAAAGGCTCGTGCAGTGCCTTATAGCTTATACGTTGGCTTATCGTTCTCAAAGTCGAAGCGGCCGTTGCTCCGGTTGAAACTTAAATGTCCATGTTGGGCCCTCGGCGGCATCATCCCTTATGTAACGACTTGCTCCCGCCGCAAGGATACGGCCGTCGCCCCCTTCGTCCGCAGCTTACCCGGCTAGAACACTCGAGACACCCCCACTAACTCCCAACAACCAAAAACATGACCAAAGCACTCACCATCCTTCTCTGCTGCCTCGCGCTTGCCGCCACCGTCCATGCGCACGGCGGAGCTGAGGGTAAAAACGGTAAGCGGGCGGATACCCCCGCCGATCTGCTCGCCAAATACGACAAGAATGGCGATGGCATGCTCGATGCGACTGAGCTCGCCACCTTGACCTCCGAGGACCGCGCGTCCCTCGATCGGCATCGCATTCATCACGGCCACCCTGGTCGCGGCAAAGGTGTTGGCCGAGCGGACGACGCAGGTCGCGGTAAGGACGTCCCCGATGTCCAAGGTGAGGGTCGCGGCAAAGGCGGTCCAGGTGGCAAAGGTGTTGGCCGAGCTGACGACGCAGGTCGCGGCAAGGAAGTCCCCGATGTCCAAGGTGGGGGTCGCGGCAAAGGCGGTCCAGGCGGCAAAGATGTTGGCCGAGGCGACGACGCAGGCCGCGGTAAGGGTAAGGCCAATTGACGTTGACTCACGCCAGGTACCGTGGCCGAGTTTTCCCGCTCGGCCACGGAGTTTCCGGCGGTAACGGATGATGAGCCTCACAAACCAACAAATCACCGCGTGGTTTCTCGCCGACCGTCATCGACTGATGGCGTTCATCTTCGGTTTGTTGCGCGAGGCCCAGGCGTCCGAAGACGTTTTCCAGGAGGTCTGGCTGAAGCTCCATGCGGAACTCGGGAAAGGCGCCATCATCCAGAATCCGCCGGCTTGGTGCCGCACGGTGGCACGTAACCTCATCCTTATGCACTGGCGCACGAAGCGGAATTCGAAGGTTCGCGTGGACAGTACCCTCATCGAATTTCTCGACTGCGTCGAGCAGGCGTTCGCGGAGGATGACGCCGCCGATGACTCAGGCCAAAATCGCCGCCAGGCCCTCGGCGAATGCCTGCGGGCACTGCCGGAGAAGTCTCGTCAGATTCTGGCCCTTAAGTACGAGCAAGAACTCCCGCTCAAGGATATTGCCGTCCAAGTGGGGCATTCCTGCGACGCCGTGATCAAGGCGCTCCTACGGTTGCGTCAGGCTCTGGCGGTCTGCGTAGAGAAGAAACTCAAGCTTGGGGAACTCGGCCTATGAGCCGTCTCGAGGAAATCCTCCTAAAGTGGCAGGACGGTTCGCTCTCTGACGATGAGCAACGGGAGCTCAACGCGTTGCTCTCCCAGCCGGAAGCCCGCCGGAAGCTCGTTTACGAGCTGCGTTTCGACACCCTCGTCCGTGAGGTGCTGCGTGATCAGCAGGCCGCCACCGTCGCATGCGCTTCGGCGGAGCGGTTTGCTTCCGCCCCCCTGTGCACAACGGTCGCCGAGCCGACTTATCCGTGGCATGACATCTTTTCCTGGCTACTGGGCCGTCCGGTCCTGCGTCTGGTGTTGCCCCTGCTGGTCGTCGCTCTCGGCAGCTGGTTCGCGCTTAGCCTGATGCCGTCGACAGGTCTTATTCTGTCCGGGCAAAGTCGCTCGACCCAGGTCGAGCGAGATGGACGCAAGATTCCGATCCCAGTCGATGGTTTCGCTCTGCGGGCCGGGGATAGCATCTCTGTCGCCACGGGTGGGGTCGCGATCTTCGGCGATCCGGACCAAGGTGTGTCGTCGACGCTTCTAGGGCCGGCGGCGATGTCCTTCCGTACCGTGGATGTCGGTCCCCGGCTGAGCCTGCATCGTGGGGAGCTCCGCATTTCATCGTCCGTTGCCCCCGGACCGAGAATCGAAGCCGGTGATACGGTGGCCCTCTTCGACGAGGGTGCCATTACCCTGCGTGCGCAGCCCGAAGGGGTCAGGCTCGAGGTCGAGACCGGTCGCGCCCGCTGGCAAAGGCTGGATGACGGCCGCGAACTGACTGTCGCCGAAGGCTTCTTCGCGCAGGCGGATCGCCGGTCCGGCTCCGAATTCGCCGCGACGCCGCTCATTCCGCGCCCATGGAATTCACAGGACGTCGGCCCGACCGAGGCGCCTACCTTTGTCCGCTTCGAGGCGGACTCGGTCCGGCTTTCTTCCGCTGATCGCGGTTCGACCGGCGAGACCGGTCCGCGTCGCTTCGCCGGCGGCAAGGCGCATGGCGCGGGCCGACGCCAAGAGGGCGGTTTCCACTTCGTCTACCGTTCGATGCGCGGAGATGGCGAGATCGTCGCCCGCGTCGTTCCCGGGGTCGGCGCCGTATCCGCCGAGGCCGGTCTGGTCGTCCGCCGCGACCTCACGGAGGATGCGCCGATGGCTTTCATCGGCAATTTTTCCGGACAGGCTCCGGCCATTCGTCGGGGTCTGCATGGCGGTCGTCAGCGGGCGAACCTCGCCGCAGGGGATGAAAGGGTCGTCGGCCCTTATTGGGTCAGGTTGGTGAGGAGAGGCGACACCATCACCGCGTTCCGGTCCAAGGACGGTCGCGACTGGGCTGAGACCGGCAAGGAGACTGTTCCGTTGAACGAGACCGCCTACGTGGGTCTCGCGCTGGCTTCGGACGCAAGCGGAGCGGATGTGGCCTTCGATCACATCAGTGTCTCTGCCGCCCGTTGAGGGAGTCTTGGACGGGACCTAGGTCGGATCGTCAGGAATCCGGGATGGTTTTCCGGTGCCTGAGCCGGGTGTGCGGCCAGACTGTCGCGACTTTACGACCGTCAACAAAAAGGCCCGCCAGAAGAA
>DBCN01000093.1 GCA_002293065.1 Opitutia bacterium UBA957 | reverse complement strand
GCAGCCCGCCCCCGCCGAATCCCCCGGCGCCTTCCACTCGAACGCCCAGTGCCGGTAGTTCATCATCTGCACGTCGATCGAACTCGAGTTGCGGACCGTGGACATACCGTTGATGTCATCCTTCGGCTTGGCGCAGGGGTCGACGTTGCCGGGCCCGTCCAGGTCGATGACCCAGACGACGCGCCCGCCGATCTCGGCGTTGCAGCAGATGCGCACCGGCTCGATGATCACCCTCGTGATGAAGGCTTGGAGCTTGGCGGCCAGGTCGGCGTCCGAGGTGTAGATGACGGCCCCGGCCGCCAAGGGGATGAGCGTCAGCGCCAGCGTCACCCTCCGCAACCAGCCGGAAAAACGAGTACGCAAGGCGGCAAGGCCGCGGGGGCAAGCGGGACGCATCACCGGAGACAAACCGGGCCCGTGGGTCTGTCCATCCCATAGCAACATAAACGAGAAAATAATATACCTATACGAACAGGGCGACGTTCCAGACATTTGGTAAATTGGCTGAAACCTAGTCCACGGTTGACGGAACTTGCTGGTTGAAGTTTACAGAAACACCCCCTGTTCATGAGCCGCCCGGCGACTGAGAACCCCTACCCTCTCCTGGTTCTGATTCCGGCGGATAGGTTCGTCTATAGATGCGGACAAGGGGATGTTGCGAGAGCATCGCTATCCATGGAAGCAGAGGCGCCCTTCCCCGCCGACCAACTATCGATCGCGAACCGCAACCAAGGGGACAACTACATCATCTCGGCAGGCTGGTCCAAGCGCTGCCTACCCGAAGGAAGCCCGTTGCTTTCAATCGCAACACCCTTGGTTCCTTTGCCAGCCGACCCTGACTGGTCAACGGGAGCGACCATAACGACTTCCGAAGGCGCATTCAGCGTTCGCAAAAACGCCGGGAGCTCGGTGCCGACGGAGGTCATCTTGGACGTACCTGCCAGCGAAACCAACCAACCCGCAGTCCGACTGACTTCCGCCTCCATCGACAAGGATGGCATGGCGTGCTTAGCCTGGGAGTGGCCGGAAGGAAAAGAAACCATCCGCGTACCGGCGGAAGCCCTGGCTTCGTGCGACCCGAGAACACGTCTCGGTGGTTCCGCAAACCAGCGGTTCCGTAAACTGGCAATCTTCAGGAAAGCGACCGCCCTCCTGCCCTACGCAGCCGTAGCACTCGTCATCTTCGCAGCAGCGGACATCACGCTTGGGCTAGCCAACTCCTCGCAATCCGAGCAACTGCAGGCAGGCGAGCCAGCCGCACTGCAGGCCCAGAAGGAACTCGAGCGTGCACGCTTGATCGCTTCACTCAGCGGCGACGGCGCCTTCGCGCACCTATCTGCGCTCAACGCCACCCGCCCAGACGGGATGACCTGGCAATCCTTCTCCACCGATGGCTCCCGGATACTGGTCCGAGGATCCGCGACGGACGCGGCCGACGTGGACCGATTTCGCAGCGCAGCGATCGGCTCAGGATGGTTTAACTCAGCGACCATCACCCGAGCCAGCATCGGCGCCGGCGGAGGAACCTTCGAACTGACCGCTGAACCTAAAGCCGGACTCGGCAGCAAGACGCCATGAGCCCGCTTCGGCCCATCATCACCTTACTGCTAACGCTGGCCTGCTTGTTCGTCGCAGGTGACGTTTGGTCACGCTGGTCGGAACGCGCCGATCTCAAGTCCAAGCAGGCTTCACGTGACACGATGCCCAAGGCACCTGCCATCGATGAAGCCATCATCAAGAAAGCCGAAGGCATGACTCCGGTGGGTGCGCTTGCTGTGGTGTCGGATGCGGCCAAAGCCGCAGGCATCCAAGGCGAGGTGGCTCCAGTCTCTTCGACCAAGCGTGGACGCGGCACCGTCCATCGGGTGCGCCTCAATGCACCGGCGACCCACCTGAACAACGCGACCAAGCTCGCCGCTAACATGCCGGCCGCCTGCTACCCTTCTTCGCTACGCATCGACTCGACCGGCGCAGACGGCCGCATCGACCTCGTCCTCGAATGCGAAGTACTCCAACTAGACCCATGAATTCCCGTTTCATCCTCGCGCTCCTACTGGCCACGGCCACGCACGCCGCCGAACCTGCCCCGGCAGGCACGGTTCGCCTGGCGCTCTCCGATGAAGACTTGCCGCAAGCCCTCGCCCTCTACGGAAAACTAGCAGGAGTGACGGTGATTTCATCCCCGGGACTACCCATGACCCGCATCACGCATGAGACAGCTACACCGATGACGCCCGTCGCCGCGGCAGCCGCACTCGAAAGCCTGCTCGCCGTCAACGGGGTAGCCCTCGTCCCTGCTGGCCCTGGCACGGTCCGAGCTGTCCCGGCAGCCCGAGCGGCGAACGAGGCACCCGAATTCATCACAGGCGAGGTCGCCAGCCTACCTGCGAGCCAACGCGTGGTGACCCGCATGTTCCGTCCTTCCAAGGTATCCGTCGCCCAAGCGGAGACCGTGCTGCGGGACCTTTCCACCCCTGGCTCGTCGAAGGTTCAAACGCTCGCTTCAGCGGGCACGCTGCTCGTCACGGATTCGCTCACGAACATCCAGCGCATGGACCGGATCCTCAACCTGATCGAGAAGGAATCCGCCGTGAAGACCATCGAACTCAAAGCGGCGCGAGGAAGCGATCTCGCCCGTGAATTCAAAAGCCTGCAGACCGGGGCCCTGCGCGACCGCGTCGGCGCCGAAATTTCGGTGGAACCGCTCGGCGACGGTAGCCGCGTACTCGTCACCGCCCCCGCCGCTCGCCTGGAGGAAACCATCGCGCTCGTCGCCGAACTGGACAAAGCTCCAGGTTCGTCGGTCAAGACGGAGGTGCACCTGCTCAAGCAGGCCGATTCCGCGGATGTCGCCGCGCTGGTGAAGGAAATCGCCACCGGAGGCCGGGCGATGCCCGGCGCCCAGAAGGCGGACGCCAACCAGTTCAGCCAAGGGTTCTCGGTCTTCCCCGACAAGCGCTCCAACTCGCTCGTGGCCGTGGGCCTGCCTTCCGACCAGGAACGCCTGCGCGAACTCCTGAGGAGCCTCGACTCGCGTCTGGCTCAGGTGCGCATCGAAGTCGTCATCGCCGAAGTGACGCTGGGCGATGGCGAAGTCAGCGGTCTCGCCGCCCTAGGGATCACTGACGCAGTCGGCTCATCCTCGTTCAACATGTCGACCGATAGCGTACCCGGAGCCAGCTCCCCTGCGCTCACGTTGCGCGGCACCACCGGCCCCCGTTCGCTGCAGGCGGTGCTAGGCATCGCCGCCCAGAACACCCGCGTGAAGGTGCTGTCCACGCCTACGGTCGTCACCTCGCATGCATCGCGAGCCATCGTAAACGTCAGCCAATCCCAACCGATCGTAACCGGTTCTCAGTCCGACCTCGCCTCCGCGACGGTGAGCCGCTCGACGGTCACCTACCGCGACATCGGCATCAAGCTTGAGGTGACGCCCCGCGTAGGTTCCGACCGTTCGGTGCAGATGCAGGTGTCCCAACTCGTCGAGAACATTGTCGGAACAACGACCATCGACCGTAACGAGCAACCCATCATCGGCAAGCGTGAGGCCTCCTCGCAAGTCACCGTCGCGGATGGCGGCGTAGTGGCATTGGCCGGCCTGCGTGCCTCCACCGAACGTAAGGTGGAATCCAAGGTCTGGCTGCTCGGTTCAATACCGCTCCTGGGCAACCTGTTCACCTCGAACCAGAACGTCTCGGAGACGCGTGAACTCGTCATCCTGCTACGTCCCACCGTGGAATCAGGCGACAACTTGGCACCAGCGACCTCCAAGAAGGACGAGGCATCCAAGAGCGCCCAAGAAGCCCTCGCCCCTCGATGATCGGCGCCCTCGCCATGCTCGCGGCAGCGACGCCCGTACCGCCGGTCACCACCCTGAACGAGCGGCCCCCGTTCGGGCGCTCCATCACGACCGCGACCACCGAACCGGGCTCGCCTCGCCTGACGGGCATCGTCACGACGCCTAACGGGCCCATCGCGAGCCTCAAGGATCCGGCGAGCGGCTTGGCTTCATGGGTATCAGTCGGAAGTTCGTTTGCAGGCTGGACGCTGGAATCCGTGTCCGATGACCTCCGTTCTGCGTCGCTACGCAAGGACGGGAAGGCCGTATCGGTTTCCCTGCCTAAACCTGGCTCGCAACCGAACACCTCCTCTTACGTCGCACCTGCTGCTTTCACGCGCACGGAGCAGCCACAACCCAAACCCGCCTCGCCACCGCCCCCGGAGGAAACCATCCAGCGGCAAAGGCTCCGAGTCCCGCAGCGATGAGCGCCACCCTCGATCGATCCGTCTTGCAACGGCGGCGCGCCCAAGAACTAGGAATCCGTCCCGAGCAAGCCGCGCCGCTCATCGCCAAGGAAGCAGGGCTCACTTTCTCCGCGGAGCCCGATTGGCATCACGATCCGGCGTCCGTCGCGCCGCTGGCATTCCTTTCCTCGCTTCATGCCTTGCCGCTCAATGGCACGGAAGGCGTGGCACTCGCCACCACCTGGGCACCGGACGCCTCAATCGAGGCTTGGGCTCGCGCCACCCTTGGCATCAGGCCGACATGGGTAATCGTTGCGGCCCCCGCCTTGGATTCGGCGTTCGCCGCACGCTTTGGCGTCGCCGCCGCCACGCTGGAGGGAACCGAGGACCTGGCCCCGCAGGAAGTCGACATCGAGGACGACGCTGGTGACGACGCAGCGGCCGCGAAACTGGTCGAAGGATTGCTCTCCAGGGCCGCCGGCGAAGGCGCCACGGACATCCATGTCGAACCATGGGGACGGGAATTGGCCATCCGCATGCGCGTGGACGGGGAACTTGAAGCGGTCCCTCTTCCCTCCGGAGCCTCCGCCCTTCGTCGTTCGGTGGTGGCCCGACTAAAGGTCATGGCCAAGCTGGACCTTTCGGAACGCCGCACGCCTCAAGACGGACGGTTCACCGCGGAGACGGGCGGGCGACGATTCGACGTACGCGTATCGACGTTGCCTGCGGTGCACGGCGAGAGCGTCTCACTCCGCCTGTTGGAAACGGAATCCACTCCGCCCGTGCTGGCCGAACTCGGGCTGCCGTCCGCGGCCCTCTCCGCTTTCTCCGAGGCCACGGCGTCCCCTCATGGCATCATCGTCGTGACCGGCCCGACGGGTTCCGGCAAGACGACCACCTTGGCCGCACTCATGCGTTCCGGGATGAGGCCTGGCCTGCGGGCAGTGACGGTCGAAGATCCGGTTGAACGTGAATTGCCGGGCGCTGTCCAAGTCCAGGTACGTTCGGAACTCGGGCTCGGCTTCGCGCAGGTTCTACGTAGCGTGCTCCGACAAGACCCAGACCTCATCCTAGTCGGTGAGATCCGGGACCGGGAAACCGCCGACATCGCCGTCCGCGCCTCGCTCACCGGACACCTTGTGCTCACGACCCTGCACGCCAACGATTCCGCCGGAGCCGTCGAACGCCTCCGCGACCTGGGGGTCGAACCCTTCCTACTGGCCTCGTCGCTCCGGCTCGCGGCCTCGCAACGCCTCGTGCGCAAGATTTGTCCAGAGTGCGCAAAGAAGCCAGTCCTCTCGACCGAACTCATCGCAGCCGCCGGAAGAGCCTTGGGGCGCACCCCAAAACCGGAAGGACTCCGCGAAGGCGCGGGTTGCCGATTCTGCCGTGGCGGCTACCGCGGCCGCACCGCCATCGCCGAAGCATTGCGGGCCTCCGCCGCCGTCCGCGCCTTAATCGCAAACCGCGCCTCGGCCACCGAGGTGCGCTCCTTGGCGATCTCCGAAGGGATGATCACGTTGCCGGAAGAAGCCCTCCGCGCCGCTGAAGCCGGCATCACTACCTTGGCCGAAGCAGCCCTGCGCTGCGCGGACGCCCATGGCTGATTTTCGCTGGAAGGATAATCAGGCAAACACTGGAACGGTTCGTGCAAGTGACCGCAGGGAGGCTTTGCGGTCATTAGCGGCCCGCGGAATCGAGCCTTCGGAACTCCTCGAGGACAAGACCTCCGCACAGCAAAAGAGAAAAGGCAGCGTCGAAGCAGCGTCCGACCTCGTATCCCGTCTTAAGCCCCTGCTCAAATCAGGCCTCACCGCGGGCGAAGCCCTGCGCACACTTTCAAGACGCAGCGCCGACCCGAAGACGGCGTCGCTTGCCAAGGAAATCTGGCAAGAAACAGCCTCAGGAATCCCGTTGCATGCGAGCGTTGGCACAGAACGCGGCTTCCCGTCGCACGCCTCCGCTTTGTTGCGGGCCGGCGAGGCTGCCGGCGACCTCACGACTGCTTTCGAATCCCTCGACGCCTTGATGCGACGGAGGAAGCAGGCGCGGCAGGCGGCGCTAGCGGCCATCGCCTACCCTGCCCTGATCGCATGCATGGCCTACGCGGTCCTCGTGCTCTTCGTCACCCTGCTCCTGCCCAAGCTCGAAGAAGTCGCGATGGCCGCAGCGCAGACACCGGGGCAACCTACAGGAGGCTTGGCGGCGGCCTTCGCTCGGCAAGCTGTCATCATCGTCCCCATCGTCACAGCCATCATCGCGTCGGCATCCCTCTGGATCGGATCCTCACGTTCTTCGGCGAGCGCCAAGGCTCGCAAGGATGCTTGGTTGCTCAAGGTGCCGGTGCTCGGCCAGCTCATCGGGCTATCTGCCCGTGCCGAAACCTGCGCCGTACTCGCTTCGCTGCTCCGCGGAGGCGTACCGTTGTCCGAAGCGATGGGACACGCCGCCGAGGCCTGCCCCAACCTCCACCTCAAGGAGTCGCTGCGCCGCGCCCGTTCGGACGTGGCCGGAGGCGAACGACCTTCGACCGCGCTGCTGGCCCGAGGATTTCTCCCTGCGCGGGATGCGGACGCCCTCGCCGCCGGCGAGGAATCGGGCGCCATCGCGGATTCCCTAGCGGGGCTTGCCGCCGCGCTCGCGGAGGAACGCGATGCCGCCCAATCCTCCGCCATCCGACTGCTTGCCGGCGGCCTGATGATCGCGGCGTTCCTCGTCGCCCTGGCCTGCGCCATCGCCGTCGCCTCCGCCCTGGCCTCCGCCGGGGCCGGCATGCTTTCACCATGAAACCTAACGAACCCACCGTCACCCGCCGCCGAGGCTTCACGCTTGTCGAAGTGCTCGCCGCCCTCGCGCTCGTCGTCGTCGTCGCCGCGCTGCTCGCGGCCAACCTCCCTGGGATGCTCCAATCCGGCAAGGTACAGGCAGCCCGCCAAGCCGTGAAGACCTCCTTCGACGGGCCCATCATGGCCTTCGAATCGGCGACCGGAGCGGCGCCATCCACCGAGCAAGGCCTCGCCGTACTCCTCAAGGCCGATCCGGCCCGCGGCATCCCCGCCCCGCTGCTTCGCTCCGAGAGTTCCCTGCTCGACCCGTGGGGGCGCCCCTACAAGTACCGGCACCCCGGAACGCACAACGCCCATGGCTGGGACATCTGGAGCCTTGGACCGGAAGGCCGCGAGGACGGCCCCGGCGTCATCGGCAACTGGGATGCGGGCAAGTAGGCACAGGCTAGGGCTCACCTTGGCCGAGGTCATCGCCGCGTTGGCGGTGTTGGCCGTGTTCGCCTTGGCCATCGCGCCGCTGACAAACCTACGTCCCGTCGGTCAGTCCATAGAGTCGTCGGTCAGAGACGCTTGCTCAGGGGCGTTCCGCAAGGCACGAGCCGAGGGACAGCCCAGCCTGCTGCGAATCAGGGATGGGAAATTCGAAGCCGTCGACGCGAACGCGCAATTCATCGCCACGGTCAGCGCCCCGAAGGAAGGCGCGTTCATCCTGTCAGTCGCAAGACCGTCATCCGCACCTGGCACCAGCAACGTGGCCTACGAGCCCACGAACTCGCTGCTGATCAGACCGGATGAAGGCAGCCTGGCTTTTAGGGTGCAGCTAAAGCGGACCGGTAAAGCCGGGTTTGACCTCACCTTGGACCCGCTCTCCGGGGAAGCCGAACGTCCGCGATGAGAAAGGGCTTCGCCATCGCGGAGGTGCTCGCCGCCATGTGCCTCCTGGCGATCGCCGCCGTCGGCATCAGCCAAGCGCTCTCCTCAGCGAGGGTGGCGCTCAAACAGGATGGCGACACGGCGCTCGCCCGACGTGCGCTCGGCCTTTCCTGCGAAGCCGCGCTTGCGTGCAGGTCGACCGACAAGCTGCTCAAAGGCGGACTGGTCGAAGCGGCGCCCGACGAGTTCGCGACCTGGAGCGCACGTTGCGAGGCCGGCCCCCAACCCAACCTCGTACGGATGACCGTCGCCTGCGAAACCAAGGGCAAGCGGATGGAGCACTCCTTGATCAGGCCTAAACCGGAGGACGACCGATGAGCCGACGGGGTTTCTCATTGGCGGAAGTCCTGCTCGCCACGGCGCTCGCCGCCGTCGCGCTCGGGGGAGGGCTTCTCATGGCTTCGGGCATGATGCGGGCCGCCGCGCCCTTGGCGAAGACGCAGGCCGAAGCCGCACATGCCGATGGACTCGACCGCTGGCTTGAGACCGCTTTCGCGGATAGGTCCGTATCGGTCCCGACCGCTTTCTCGGCGCCTTCGATATCTTCGGAACTACGGTTAGCCGACCCCACCGGACTCAAACCCGGCCGCAGGCTGGCCTTCATCCCTGGCTCCGGCTTGTGGACCTGCGAGGAAGACGATGACTTCCGTCCCACCGGATGGTTGAGGCTTTCCTCTTCGGCGACATCGCTCGAAGCGCTCGCAAAAGGCCCTAATGACCGGACGGGGGTGATGCCCGCACGGGCGGGAGGCGAACCGGTCGCATGGGTTAAGGTGAAGCTGCAAGGCGCCACGGAAATCACCGTCGCGACGGAGGGGCATGCCCATGCGCGCTAAACAACTCAGACGCGGCATGGCCATGGCAGCGGCCCTAGCCATCATCGCACTTTGCGCGATCCTCGCGACCGCCCTGCTCGCCTCAGCAGGCCGTATCCGCCGGGCGCATGACGCCGGACCGAACCGACCGTTGCTTCGGGCGGAGTGCGCCGCTGCGCTGCGTTGCGCTTTGCTGAAACCTCCCATCACCCCGGCCGCCTCGCCTTCCGCTTCATCGGCCCGGACAGTCGTCGAAACCATCGACCTCCGCGGCCTGCTCCCGTTACGAGCCATGGATGGGCCCAGCATGCAGACGCTCCTGCTAGCATGCGGGGTAAATCCACAGGAAGCCGGCCGTGCGGCGACCATGCTTCTGGAAGGATACCGCACGGATGCCCGCTATGGCCGCGTCCGGCTCACTCCGGCCGAACTATCGCATCTTAGCGGGCTATCGGACCCATCGGTCCTGCGGAAGCTTTCGTCATCCCTGAATGGATCGCCTGACGCCGAACTTAAGGTCGACCCAGCACACTGCAACGCCAGCGCCCTCTCCACCATCTGCGCGTTGCGCAACGCAGACCCGGTGGTCGCAGCAAAGAAACTCGCCGCCGGGGCCAAGCCTGAGGAAGTATTCCAACCTGGCCCAGGCCCCGTTCTTGGAACGCTTCCAGAAACCTACCAGATCGTCGTTAAGGCTCAAAACGCCGCCGAAACCTGCGTGATGTCACAAACCCTGAAACGAACCTCCAGCGGATGGGAAAACCGGTGACGATTCCTTTACTTCACGAGGCTTAACTGAATCCTGCAGGCAGCGACCAGAGTGGTCCGGACTTACTCCGTTCCCTAGGCAATGCCCCTGACCGCTCCCCTTTCATCTGAAAATCACGCCGGGAAGAAGAACCCCCAGCTGGTTCCCCCTTGCCAGACATTCATAGCCAAGGGACGATAGCAGCATGCGCCTCCCCCGCACAGCAGTCATCGTCGCTTCCATCGTGGCCATCGCGGCAGCCGCCTGGTTCATCTTCTCCGGCGACAAGCCCACGCAACACATCGACCCTACGACCGGACGGCTCGTAGGCGAAATCAAGCCAGCAGAACCCTCCAAGGTTCCTTCCGACCGAGACGAGGGACTGAAAATCGCCTTGGCCCAGATTGACGCCGAGATCAAGGACCCCGAGACCCGTGACATCCTTCGGCAGCATGCCATCGGCAGGATCAAGGGCTACGGCCAGAGCCAACCGATGGACCTCTCCCATCCTCAGGCCAAATCCGTAGCCGAGGCCCTGCGCACCGGCACGCACCCTGAACGCCTCAGCCCCCTGATTCCCGCCCGCAAGTTCGATCGTGCCGCCTTCCTCGCGAATCCAGACGACTATATGTCGGTCGCAGAACCCGGTCGCGTTTTCCAGGCTACTCCTGCAGGCACCAATGTCCCTGCCCTGGTCGCGCTCACCCCTCGCCGCGTAAACGTCGACCAAGGCTCCGCCGTCACCCTTTCCGTCAAAGCAGAGGCCGGCATGCCCGTCACATTCACCAGTTTCGACGGCGGGCTGTTCGGAAATGGCTTCGTCTCTCAGACCGTGATCACCGGCGCAGACGGGAAGGCTTCCGTCTCCTATCGAGGCGTCGAAGGGACCATAGCGAACTCCCAAATTCTGGCCTCCTGCCCCACCTGCTCCGGGCAGGCCAGGTTCACGGTATTCACCCGGGTGCCGGACTCCAAGTAGGTTAAACCACCCCACTCTTACCTAGTAAAAGGGTTCACTCGGACCTTTTAGATATAAACAGTTTTTTTGTTTATATTCACTTGCCTACAAGCTGTCGGATAGTTAAAGTGGCCAAATCCCACTAAATTCCATGTTGTCGTCTTTCTTAATCAGGAATTTCAGGTCCATCTTGGAGCTTAAGTTGGATTTTACCTATGGCGAAGGTAAGGCTCCGAACCGCCATCAAGAGCAGGAAATCATGCCTTTCCTAGAAGGGGGCAAAAAGCAGCGACTCGTCCCCTGCATGGCCTTCTTTGGCGCCAACGCTTCCGGCAAGACCAACATCCTGCGATCCTTCGCCATCCTGAAGGGATTGATCAGAGGAGATGCCCCCCTTGCCGACCTGTTCGACCCGAATAGGCTCAATCGCAAGTTCGCTGACACCACCTTCGAACTCACCTTCCTGAACGGCGAAGACACCTTCAACTACAAGGTCACCTATGACTCTTCATCCATCAAGGAAGAGGCCTTGCTGAAGAACGGCTCCACCTGTTTCCGGATTCGCGAACTGAAGGCCGAGTTTTCGCCTGCCCTGCTCTCCGCGGCCTACTCCGAGGAAAAGCTGGCTGACATCATCCGTGTCGAATGCTCCGACGGAAACGGCAGGCAGACGAAGTCGTTCCTGCATCGCATCGGACAAGCCTACCCCGGGCTCAATGCCGACCTCAAGACGGCCGCGACCTACATCGGCAACCTCAACTACCAAGACAATCAGCACGGCATTCCCCTGCCGATCGCCGTAAGCATCCTGGCTTCCACGTTGAAGGGAGATCGGTCCGCAGCCCTTTCCGAGATCACCGACGTGGTCCGTCGGCTCGACATCGACATCCAGGGCATCGACATGGCCCAGCGGGAGGTCGACGAGGCCGAGATCCTGCAGCCTGGAGCCTTCCTTCAGATCAACCCGATGACCGGCGCACGCCACACCTTCCTTACCACCAGCACCCATAAGGACGTTGATGGCAAGACGGCCATCTTCGACTTCATCAAGCAAGAGTCCGCGGGAACCCAGCGGCTGGCCGGCCTCATGGGGCTGGTCCTCTACACGCTCAGGACCGGCGGCCTGTTGGTCATCGATGAGATGGAATGCTCACTTCACCCCCTGCTCATGCGCGAAATCGTCCTCATGTTCAAGAAGCGCAGCCTGAACCCCCGCGGCGCCCAACTTGTGTTCAACACGCACAACACCGACATCCTGGACGACTCCATCCTGCGCCTCTCGGAGATTTCATTGGTCCGGAAGACCTTGGCCAACGGGACCATCGTCCGTCGCCTGATCGACATCAGGAAGGACGGCGAGGACATCCGCAATATCACCAACTTCCGCAAGCAGTACCTCGACGGACTCTACTCAGGGATTCCGCACCCTGCCCTCTAGCACGTGGCGACCACACGGCACATCTTCGTCTGTGAAGGAAGTTCGGAAAGGACTTACCTCCTGCGCCTGCAAAGCTTTCTGGAAAAGCTCCCTGCCACGAATGACGACGCGTGCCCTCGGCTCATGTTCCTGTCGGCCGAACGTCATATCGCCGGCAGCGGCTACTTCGGGAACCTGAAAGCCAAGTATGCGCTGGCGCACAGGGAGAACCGGAATTCCAGCATCCAAATCTGGACGGATTTCGACCTCTACCACCGCAACGACGGCAAATCATCCGAACTCTACGCGAACAAACAAGGACTGCCCGACTTCCTCTTCTCATTCCACAACTTCGAGGACTTCATCGCCCTCCATACCTCCGGAGACGAATTCAGGGAATGGCTGAGTCTAGGGAACGATGGCTATTTCGAGAACCCAGCCCCATCACCCGAGCACTCCGAGCTCATCAAGAAGATCGTAAAAGCATACCGAAAGGGGTCACTTCCCGCTGACTTCGTCACCAAGGAACGCCTCATGAACCTCAAGGCGAACCTCTCATTTCAACCTAAGTCCAATCCTCATAGGCTTCAGAACATCGGTAAATTCGCGGACTTTCTTGTCGGGCAACTAGAACGGCATCACCCGGAAGTATTTCGATAAGATCAGGCCTGCTCCCAAGGAGGAAACCAAACGCTCCTTTAAATTATAATACACTTAGGTGTTTTCCGGGATGGACACTTCCACGGGCCCGGTTTGTCTCCGGTGATGCGTCCCGCTCGCCCCCGCGGCCTTGCCGCCTTGCGTACTCGTTTTTCCGGTTGGTTGCGGAGGGTGACGCTGGCGCTCGTCATTCTGCCGCTCATGGTCGTGGCGGGCAGCATCTCCTCCGAGACCCAGCCCGAGCTGGCCAAGCAGGCGTTCGTCGACAAGGCCTATTGGGAGGCCATCCGCATCTGCTGCAACTCCGAGATCGGCGGCTTCGTGATGCGCATGGACTGCCCATTGGACGGCATCGGCGGGGCGACGGAACGTTCTCCGACCGATCCCGCACTCGGGGCCAACTCCAAGGTCACCGGCAAGAGTTCGATCGACGTGCA
>DBCN01000047.1 GCA_002293065.1 Opitutia bacterium UBA957 | reverse complement strand
CCGGGCGATTACGACGTCATCAGCATCGCGGCGGTGGACGAAGCCCGCGGATACCTGTACTTCATCGCCTCGCCGGATGACCCCACGAAGCGTTACCTCTACCGCGTCGCCTTGGATGGCGCGGGCAAGCTCGAGCGCGTCACGCCGGAAGGCCAGGTTGGCTCGCATGCCTATCACTGCGACCCGCAGGCCCGTTGGGCCTTCCATACCTATACCCGGTTTGGCCGTCCCCCCGTCATCGACCTCGTCCGACTCCCCGAGCACGCCGTCATCCGTCCCTTGATCGGCAATACTGCCCTGCAGGCGAAGTTGGATGCCTTGGTGCCGGTGCGTACGGAGTTTTTGCGGATCCCGATTCCGGAAGGACCGGACCTCGATGCATGGTGCATTTTGCCGCCGAATTTCGACCCGGCCAAACGATACCCCTTGCTCGTTCACGTCTATGGTGAACCTGCGGCCGTCATGGTCGTCGACCGTTGGACGGGGGATAACTACCTCTGGCACGCCATGTTGGCGCAGCAGGGCTATGTCGTGGCCTGCATCGACAACCGTGGCACCCCGTCGCCGCGTGGGCGTGCGTGGCGCAAGTGTATTTACCGTCAGATCGGCATCCTCGCACCCGCCGACCAAGCGGCCGCGGTGCGCTCGCTCCTGCAGGCGCGTCCGTACCTCGACCCCGCGCGTGTGGGCGTTTGGGGGCATAGCGGCGGCGGCTCGATGAGCCTGCATGCCATCTATCGTCATCCGGACCTCTATCGCGTTTCGATGGCCTTGGCCTTCATCGCGGACCAGCGCCTTTACGATACCATCTACCAGGAACGGTACATGGGTTTACCGGACGATAATGAGCATGGCTATAAGGACGGTTCGCCGATCGCGCACGTGGACGGCCTGCAGGGCAAGCTCCTGATTGCCTACGGTACCGGGGACGACAATTGCCATTACCAGAACTGCGAAGTCATGGTGAATGAGCTCGTTCGCCTGAATAAGCCCTTCGCCCAGATTTCTTATCCCAATCGCTCGCACTCGATCGATGAAGGCACAAACACCAAGCGACATCTTTACTCGACCATGACCCGTTTCCTGCACGAGCATCTCCCTCTCACTCCTATCGCCAAGTAAGCATTCTCCATGAGCACCCCTTCTGCAACCTCTCCGCGCGCTCGTCTCGCCGCCGGTATCCCGGCCGTGCACAGCAGCATCTATTGGCGCATCGGCTTTTCCGTCGGCGACCAAGTCGTCCTCATCGAACTCCCCAAAGGTAACGGCACCGAAGCCACCCTCATCTTGCGCGACATCGAGATGGGCCGGGCCCGTCAGTATGCGCGCGTCGACCAGGTGGCCTGTCCGGCGGACTTCGCTCCGGCCGGTGGCCTCTCGGGCGACCGCGAGACCGCGAATGCGCAGGCTGCGGCGGAGTTTCTCCGCCGGGCGGGCGTCAAGGAAGTCTACGGGGACCGCACCCTCCCGCTCATCTTCGTCGATTGCGCGCGCCAAGCCGGCATCGCGGTCGAATGTGAGCCGGACCGTTGGGTGAACGAACGCCGACAGAAGACCCCGGAAGAAATCGCGCACCTCCGGGAAGCCCAGCGCGTCACCGAAGGCGCCATCCAGCTCGCTTGCCGCCTCATCGCGCGCGCTTCGGCGCGGGCTGACGGCGTCCTCCTGCATGAAGGCGCGCCCTTGACCTCGGAGCGCGTGCGTGCGGCCGTGGACCACTGGCTCCTGGACCAAGGCTACAGCAATCCCATGTCGATCATCGCCGGTGGCCCCGGGGCGTCCGATTGCCATTTCTACGGCTATGGCGAACTGCGCACTGGTCAGCCCGTCATCGTCGATATTTTCCCGCGCAACCGTGCCAGCAAGTACAACGGCGACTGCACCCGGACCGTCGTCCATGGCGACATCCCGGCGGAAGTCGTGCGCATGCATGCTGCCGTGCGGGCGGCCAAGGCGGCGGCCGAGAAGGTCATCAAAGTCGGTGCCACCGGTGAAGCCGTGCACCGCGCCACCATGGCGTCGATGATTGCTTCCGGGTATGCCTTCGGACTCCCGAAAGCGGATACCCCATCGTCCTATTGTGCGATGACGCACGGGACCGGACATGGTATCGGCATCGACGTGCATGAACCCCCGCTGCTCGACATCAAAGGCCCCGCGCTCTTGGCGGGCGAAGCCCTGACCGTGGAGCCCGGCCTGTATCGTCAGGACCTCGGCGGCGTGCGCATTGAGGACATGGTGATCGTGACGCAGGATGGATTCGAGAACCTGAACAACCTCCCGGACGGCTTGGATTGGAAGTAGGGGCGGGCGCAGCCTGCGCCTGAGAGTTGTGGGGTGCGGGGTGTGGGTTGAGCGAAGGTAGGGACAGCACCACGTGCTGTCCTAGAGGAATCGATGCCGCTAGGTCGGCACGCAGTGCCGACCCTACCCGAGGCAACTAGGGCAGCACGCGGTGCTGCCCCTACCCGAGGCAGCTCTTTTCTGTCGCAGGGGTAGAGGGTGAGGGTAGGGTGAGGGCATGCGTTGCTTACCCCTGCTGGCGTTGATGGTTGGTTCCGTGGCCTCGGCCCAGGAAGAACCCAAGTGGCT
>DBCN01000031.1:5634-7533 GCA_002293065.1 Opitutia bacterium UBA957 | reverse complement strand
GACCGGAGGCGTGGCGCCAGGCTTACCGTCGAGGCGCTGGAAGGTCGGGGCACCGGGTGCGTCGAACGCCCGGGTGGGCGGTTGGGCGCGGGCGGGGGCCTTGGGCGCAGGGGCGGGGGCGGCCTTGGGAGCGTCGGCGGAGAGACCGGCGACGGGCAGGGCGAGCAGGCCGAGGAGCAAGGAAGCGAGGCGGGGCATGGCGGGTGGGGTGGGTACTTTTCTGATTAAAGATAAATGACTGCAACCTTAAGCACGGGGAGCGGGCTTGCCTGCGTCCGGCCTGCAGGGCAAATTGACGGGACCCCTCCACCCCATGAAGCACACGCTCCGTTCCCTCCTGTTCGCCGCCACCTTGGTTACCCCGATGCTCGCCGCGGACGCCCCCAACTACGCCATCCAGCCTGTCCTGCATCCCGGCACGGAGAAGCGCCATGAGTCCTTCAACGTGATCTCCAAGAAGGGGGAAGCCGAACTCGTCTTCTTGGGCGACTCCATCACCCATTCGTGGGAGGGGAAGGGCAAGGCCGTCTGGGAAAAGACCTGGGCACCGCTCAAGGCCGCCAATTTCGGCATCAGCGGCGACCGCACCGAGCACGTCCTCTGGCGTCTCGACCATGGGAACTTCGACGGCCTCAAGCCCAAAGCCATCGTCCTGATGATCGGCACCAACAACACCGGACACCAAGGCCGTCCGCAGAAGGAAATCGCTAACGCCGTCTACAAGTGCACCGCCGAGCAGACCGCCGAAGGCATCAAGGCGATCCTCGCCAAACTCCAGCAGAAGTGCCCGGGCGCCAAGATCCTGGTGCTGGGCATCTTCCCGCGCGGGGCGGACAAGAACGATAAGTTCCGCCAGCAGAACGAAGCCACCAATGCGATCATCAAGGGCTACGCCGACGACAAGAAGGTCTTCTTCCTCGACGTGAGCGACAAGTTCCTCGAGGCCGATGGCACGCTACCCAAGGCCATCATGCCCGACCTCCTGCACCCGAACGAAAAGGGTTACCAGATCTGGTCCGACGCGATGGAAGCCAAGGTCAAGGAACTGCTGAAGTAAGCCGCAACCCGTTCGCCTACGCAGGCCGCCCTTGGGGCGGCCTGTTTGTTTTAGCGGAGCGGAATCTCGTTCACCGTGTAGTAAGCCTTGGTGTGCAGAAGCGGCTTGCCCTCGGCGGAACGCACGCCGGCGAAGTCAAAGTCATGGATGTGGCCTAACTCAATCTTCTCGAGGGTCAGGCGGACGGAGAGCCCGTCGGCGGAGGGGACGGCCTTGAGGACACGTGGAGCCGTCTGGTCGACCTCGGGGCTGCCATAGCCGCCGTGATAGACGTGCGTGTAGGTTGTGACCGTGTAGCTGGCGGGATCAGCCGCGGTCTTCGGGTCGACCGGCAACGTAAACGTCAGGAGGAAGCCATCGGGACGGATATTGATTTCCTTCACCTCGAAAGGCATCACGCCGTTCCAATCGATGCGCTGCAAGGCGAATGGGGCCGTCCCGCGCACCGGCCATTGCGTGTTCGTCGTGAACCCGCCGGCGATGAGTTTGCCTTCCGGGGAGAACTCGACGTTCATGAGGCCAGTGGCGAGGCCTTCGCGGAAGGGGTAGCAGGCGCCTTGCCACACGCCGTTGATCTGCTCGGTAGTGGCGCGGAGAATCAGGCTGAGCGTGTAGTCGCCGAGGAAGAACTGTCCGCTGAAGGGGCCGAATTTGCCGCCCGTTTGGTCGAGTCGGAAGCCGGAGATGGAGCGACCCATCTTGATGTAGGGGAAACGGACCGCCGGTGGTACGAGTTCGGCCACCCGGCCACGTTCGACCGTCATGCGGGAATTGCTGTTCGGCTTCACGGGTTCCTTGAGGTCCTTCGTGAAGGCATACCAATTGTAGCTTGCTGGGTGGCC
>DBCN01000031.1:4651-5549 GCA_002293065.1 Opitutia bacterium UBA957 | reverse complement strand
ATTTCGCCTTGGGCGTTGGCGGCAACGCCCCCTGGGCTGCGCAGACCGCTGCAGACGGGGATCATTTGGCCGGTGGGGGTGACCTTGACGGCCCAGCCGCGGAAGAGGTTGTTGGAGTTGTAGGAGCCGCTGAGGCCCAGCGCGACCCATACGTTGCCCTCGCGGTCGGGCTTGGAGGCGAAGGCGAATTCATGGCCTTCCGCGTAGCCCCAGTTGTTGGACAGCGTTTCGTAGCGATCCGCCACGCCATCGCCATTGAGGTCGCGGATCCGCGTGACCTCGCCGAAGGACGTCGCCAGCATCGCGCCATCTCGCCAAGCCAAGGAGAAGATTTCGTCCTGACCGGTGGCGAAGAGGTGGTAGGTCGGTTTGGGCGGCGTCGCAAAGGCCCCGTCGATGAAGTAGATGTCGCCGCGACGTGTGCCCACGGCTAGGCGACCATCGGGGAGGACTTCCAAGCCGCCTGGGCGCAGGGGCACCGTCGTCGGGATGGGGATATCGACGATTGGATAATATTTCGCTTCTTCGGCGGCGGTGCCCCACATGGCGCCGAGGTCCTCGGCGTAAGCCAAGGGTGCGAGGGCGAGGGCCGCAAGGGCGAGGCAGTGACGGCGCGTTACCATTGGTATTCGAGGGTGAGGGTGGAGGTGCCAGCTGGCAGGTTCAGCGGCAGGAGCAATTCGCCGTCGCGGACTTGGCCTGCTTGGGTACCCAGCACGCGGACGGTCAACTTATCGGCTTGGTAGGCTTGTAATCCGGTGGCTGCGACCTTGGTGCCGCAGGCGGCGCGGAAGAAGAACGGTGCGGTGTTGGCGGGAGCCGTGAACCGAAGGGTCCGACGGAAGAACGTCTGGCCATCCTTGGTGGTGAGGTCTTCGAAGAAGTCGTCCACTTTCAC
>DBCN01000031.1:1505-4537 GCA_002293065.1 Opitutia bacterium UBA957 | reverse complement strand
TCGTCTTGCCCTTGGCGGGCCAAGGGTCGTCCAGTGATTTGAGGCGATGGAACGGCACGCCGGCGGGGAAGGAGACCAGCGTGTCCAAGGCCCGGGGTTGGAAGGAGCCGAGGTCGACATTCGCGAATTCGCCCTTCCAGAGTTGGCGGAGCGACATCTCCTCCGAATCGAAGCCGAGGCTGATCCGGCCGGGGTAGCCGACGGCGACACCTCGGTAGCCGATGCTGCTGCGGCCGCGGGCCATCTCGGCCACGTCGGTCACGCGGAGTTCCTTGGATTGCCGTGAAAGCCCGAGCGGGTTCTTGGCCCGAGTGCCGCCTTCGAGGTAGGTCCAGAGCGCCTCGATCTGTTGCGCCGCATCACCGCTCAATACATCAGGACGGAGGGATTGTCCGCCGGGCCAGTAGCTGGGCATGATGATGCCGGGGTGGAAGCGTTGCGGTGAACGCATGTAGAGGTGGAACCAGTTCTTCTGTAGGCGCGTTGTCGTACTGACTAAATCCAAGGCCCCAGCTCCGCCGGATTTCTGGCCATTGAAATCATGGCAGGCGATGCAGCTGAACCCCTTTTCACCAATCATCTCGTAGCCCGCGTTCTTGGATTCCTGGATGTTGCCGACGGTCGGTAGCACGCATTGCTCGAGCTTGTCCACCTGGCCGAAGAGCGTGATGAGCGGACGCATGTTGGCCTCGCCAAACTGCGGCATGACGGTTTCGATATAGGGCCGTGGGCGTTGGCCTTGCAGCATTGCGCCCTCGAGTCCGGCCGTCGTTAACTTAGCACCGACGTCCGATAGGGGTGGCGGTAAACGGCCTTGGTCACCGAGGGCAGGGGCCGTGCTCGTGAAGAGGGCATTGCGTTCGGGGGCGACGCCGCCGAGGCCACGGCGATCGTGACAGGCGATGCAGTTGAAGCGTGTCAACTCGGTGTGGAGCGTCTGCTCAGGCGTCAGGGCGGTTGCGAAACCTTGCTTGAGGGCGGCATGAATCCATGACACCTGTTCGGCGGAAAGGTCAAAGCGAGCGCCTTTCAGGGATTGGGAGTCTAGGCAGCCCCGCGTCACATCTGCCATGGTCAAGGCAATCGCTGGGGCGCTTGCCGGCACCCCGACGTCGTTGTGGCAACTCACGCAACCCAGCTGGGAGAACTTCTGGCGACCCGAGCTGGCTAATTGGGCGTCAACGGTCGGACGGCTAAAAGCGGGGATGGGTTTATCGGAGACCGAGAGGAGCGCAGAGGCGATGGCTTGGCGGGGGAAATTAGGCCCGGCCACTTCAAAGGAGAGCGAGGGTTCCCGTCCGGTATGGTAGTAATCCAAGCGAATCGGGTGCTTGCCGGCGCTCAGCGCAGTCTTGCCGGTGAAGGCCTGCACCCCGCGTCGATCCTTAGGTGTGAGCGCCGCCACTTCCTTGCCATCGATGGTGAGCGTCGCCCCGTTCGCCTTGAGGAAGAACTCATAGTCGCCGGCCTCCTGGACGTTGAGCCAGCCCTCGAAGCGGAGGGCCATGTGGTGGTGGATGCGATCGAGGTTGCTGAGGGAGAAATCACTCGTGTAACCGCCGCGTTCGGGCTCGACCGCCTCGTGTCCGATGCCTTCCCAGACCTGACCGCGATACATGGTGTAGTTCAGGTGGCCCGGCACGCGCGTGTCGCGGAGGAGGTAATGTGCGATGCTTTCCAGTTCGCGGGCGGGCAGCTTCAGGTCCGGCATCCGTCCCGATGGGCGGCTCTGGTGCGGTTGACGGAGGAAATCGACCAAACTGCGGAAACTGTATTTCGGTTCCAGCGCCCCCAGCGGCACGGATTTTGCGGCAAGCGTCTCGCGGCCTTGCGCGTCGCGGGGCGAGTGGCACGCGGCGCAACCGCGGGCGTGGAAAAGTTTTTCGCCTTGGGCGGCGGCGACGCCATCAGGCGCCTGTGGGGCGAAAGTCGATGCCTTCAGCGACAGCAGGAAATGCGTGAGTTGCTGGGCGGTCGCGGCGCGTTCCGCCTCGGGCAGTTTTGCCAGGAGGTCGGGCATCGCCGTGCCTGGCTTGGTCGTATGCGGCGAGCGGATGAACGTCTCGAGGTAGGTCGGATTGACCCGCTGCGCTACCTCCGCGAGGCGCGGCGCCTGCTGGGACTTCAGGTCGGCTCCCGTCGGGGCGGCATGACAAGCGACACAGTTGAGTTCCTCGAGGAGTAAGCGCCCTTTCAAGGTGGCGTCGAGGGTGGCTGATTGGATCCCGGGGTGGCGGCTCTCGGCGGATAAGGTGCCGCCGAAGCACAACAGCGCGGTCACCGCGAGGCCGAGGCGGCGGGAAAAACTACGGACGGCGCTGGGGTGGGCCGGGGGTTGCATGCCGACAGTTGAAGGCACCCGCCGAAAGCAGGCGAGAGCGAAGAAGCCGTTTGGAGGCCGCTTTTGCCGCCCCGACCTGCCTTCAGGCCTTCAGGGAGGCCATGTCGATGACGAAGCGGTAGCGGACGTCCTGCTTGATCATGCGCGTCCAGGCTTCGTTGATCTGCTGGATCGGGATCAACTCGATGTCCGAGACGATGCCGTGCTGGGCGCAGAATTCGAGCATCTCCTGGGTCTCGGCGATGCCACCGATGCAGGACCCGCTGAAGTTGCGGCGCGGCATGATCACGCTGAAGGCGTGGACGGCGAGCGGTTGCTCGGGGACGCCGACGAGCGTGAGCGTACCGTCGAGCTTCAGCAGCGCCAGGTAGGCGTTGAGGTCGTGCTGCGCGGAAACGCAGTCGAGGATGAAGTGGAAGGTGCCGGCGTGCTTGGCCATCGCGGCCGCATCGGTGGAGACCACGACCTCGTGGGCGCCGAGGCGCAGGCCATCGGCGACCTTGGAAGGGGAGGTCGTGAAGAGCACGACGTGCGCGCCGAAGGCGCGGGCGAACTTCACGCCCATGTGGCCGAGGCCGCCGAGGCCGACGATGCCGACCTTCTGTCCGGGGCCGACCTTCCAGTGGCGCAGCGGCGAGTACGTCGTGATGCCGGCGCAGAGCAACGGCGCGGTGGCGGCGAGGTCTAGCCC
>DBCN01000031.1:0-1406 GCA_002293065.1 Opitutia bacterium UBA957 | reverse complement strand
TAGGTGAACGTCGCGCCCGTGGTGCAGAACTGCTCGAGGCCTTGTTGGCAACTCGAGCACGTGCGGCAGGAGTCGACCATGCAGCCCGTGGCGCCGATGTCGCCGACCTTGAGCTTCGTCACCTTGCTGCCGACCTTGGTCACGCGGCCGACGATTTCGTGGCCGGGGACGCAGGCGTATTGGGTGCCGGGCCATTCGCTGCGGGCCGTGTGGACATCGGAGTGGCACACCCCGCAGAACAAGATCTCCATCTCGACATCCGTCGGGCCCGGCTCGCGGCGCGGGATGCTCATTGGAGCGAGGGGGTTGGCGGCGGCGGTGGTGCCGAAGGCGCGGGCGGTGGTAGGCATGGCGAAGAAAGGCGTTGGTGGACACCCATCCTTAGGTGGGCACCGGACGATGGCAAGCAGGCCGACGGATTAGGTGCGGGCTTTCGCCGGCTTGCCTTTGTGTCGGGCAGGCGAGGGCTGACTGACTAACGGCGTCGCGGGTTGCTCAGGAAATAGAAATGCCCATCTTCCGCGCCACCGACGAAGTCGGGGATACCGTCGCCACGAAAGTCGACCACCGCCGGGCTGACATCGTGGCCCTCGATGTTCTGCTTCACCAGGGCGCCTTCGTTGCGGAAGGTCCATTTCCCATCCACCGACTTCACCTGACGGTAGAAGTCGGCGCTCGAGGAGTTGACGAGGAAGTCGAGTTGGCCGTCGCCGTCCCAATCGACGACGCAGAGTTTGCGCCGGCCGCTCTTGCCGGCGGTGCCCGCGTTGAGGCGCAGCGGCTTGCCGGATTCGTCGCAGAAGACCCGTTGGGGCGGAAGCAGGACGAGTTTTTCGTCGCGCCGGGCGCGTTCAAAAAAGGCGAGGTAGCCCTCGTGGTCGAGCATCACCAGGTCGATCAGCCCATCCTTGTTCCAGTCGACCGTCACTGGCGTCGTCCGCCATTGCGTGAGCAGGGCCTTGCCCGCGGGTTTGCGCCAACCCCAGGCGAGCGCGGGTTGTGGACTCGTCCATTCGACCTCGATGGGCCGGGCGGGGGCGAGCGCGGGCGCCTGCCGTGTGCCGCTGTTGCGATACCAGACCACGTCCCCAAGGATCGAATTCACGACGAGGTCCGGCCGGCCGTCTCCATCCCAGTCGGCGACGGTGAACGTCGTGTAGCCCCACTTCGCTTCGGCGGGACCTTGGATGCTGCCGTTCTCTCCGGCCATGATGCGGAGGGCTTGGCCATCGACCGAGAGCAGTTTCGGTGCGGCGAATTTCGGCTTCGCCACGCCAGGTCCGCTGAGGTTCTCAAACCAGCCGATGTTGCCGGCCGTGTTGCCGGCGAGCAGGTCCATGTCGCCGTCGCCGTCCCAGTCGAAGCCGAAGGGCGTCGCGAGGGCTCCGAACTTCAGCTCGGCCGCC
>DBCN01000120.1:10870-11248 GCA_002293065.1 Opitutia bacterium UBA957 | reverse complement strand
CAGTGCCAACCCTACCCGATGCAGAGAGGGATGCGGTGCGGCCGAAAAATCCCCCTTGTCACCGTGTCACCTAGTCACCTTGTCCCCTGGGGTCCTTAAATCAACTTCAGCTTCGGCAGGTCTTCGCCCTTCACGCGCTTGCGGATCGATTCCACGTACTCGTCCTTGAACTTCGGTACCGCGGACTGGACGGGCCACGCGACGGCTTCGCCGTGGGCGCAGATGGTGCGGCCAGCTACCTGGTTGGCGATGTCGAGGAGCAGCGGGACGTCGGATTCCTGACCGCCACCGGTCGTGATGCGCTTGGAGACGCGGGAGAGCCACAAGGATCCTTCGCGACACGGCGTGCACTGACCGCAGGTCTCGTGGGCGTAGAAG
>DBCN01000120.1:10523-10812 GCA_002293065.1 Opitutia bacterium UBA957 | reverse complement strand
GGTGCCGCCGGTGCCGAGGCCCGTACCGCACGCCGCGATGCTGTTCGAGTCGAGGGGAATGTCTTCGAGGGCCCAGTCAAACTCTTGGCCATTGGGGAGCTTGCCCTTGAAGCGCTCACCGAACTTCAGAATCTTGGTCGAAGAGCCGCCCGGAATGATCGCCTTGAACGTACGACCATCGAGGGGGCCGCCGCAGAAGTCATAAAGCAACTGGCCGAACGTCGCCTTGCCGGCTTCGATTTCGTATAAGCCCGGACGCTTCACGAGGCCGCTGACGCCCCAGATGTGC
>DBCN01000120.1:2096-10405 GCA_002293065.1 Opitutia bacterium UBA957 | reverse complement strand
GCAGTTGTAGAGGCCGAGGACGGCCGGGAAATACGGGGGCTTGATGCGCGGGTAGCCGCGCTTGCCTTCGAGGGATTCGATCAGGCCGGTCTCTTCGCCGCAGACGTAGCAACCCCCGCCCCGGTGGACGACGACTTCGCACGAGTAGCCCGAGCCGAGGATGTTCTGGCCGAGGAAGCCCTTGGCCTTCGCTTCGGCGATGGCGTTCTCGAGGATCTTCGCGCCGTGGATGAACTCGCCGCGGATGTAGATGAACGCTTGCTTCGCTTGGATGGCCCACGCCGTGATGGCGATGCCTTCCAGCATCTGGTGCGGGTCGCGATAGATGAGCTGGCGGTCCTTGTAGGTGCCGGGCTCGGATTCATCGGCGTTGACGACGAGGTAGGCGGGCTTGCCGGACTTGCGGTCCAGGAACTTCCACTTCATGCCCGTCGGGAAACCCGCGCCGCCACGGCCGCGCAGGCCGGACGTCTCGACTTCCTTGCAGACTTCTTCGGGCTTCATCGCCACGGCCTTCTTGAGGGCCTCGTAGCCGCCGTGCTGCAGGTAGCAGTCGAGGTCGACGGAGTACCCGGGCTTCCGGAGGTTGGCGTAGATGAGGGGGCGTTCGACGGCGGACATGTCGCTGAGAGGGATGGAAGATTAACCGTTCCACTCGGGCGTGCCGGGGACGGGAGGTTTTTGCCCGTAGGTCGGGTCGGAGAGCGTGGCCTTGAGCTTCTGCGTGAACGCCGCGGCGTCTTCGGGCTTCACGTTCTCGTGCATGGCGCCATCGACGTGGACGACCGGACCGCAGCCGCAGTCGGCGATGCATTCAACGAACTCGAGGGTGAAGTTGCCGTCGGGCGAGGTCTCGCCGCGCGCGCAGTTGAGGGATTTCTCCAGCTCGGACATCAGCGCGTAGGAACCGCGGAGGGCGCAGGACAGCGTGCGGCAGACGCGCACGTGGCGGCGGCCGATCGGGCTCTGGCGGTACATCGGGTAGAACGTCACCACCTCGAGCACCTGCATCGGGGTCACGCCGACCTGCTCGGCGACCCAGGTCATATCCTCTTGGGTGATGTAGCCGCGGTCTTCCTGCACGAGGTGCAGTAAGGGCATCGTCGCGCTGCGCTTCTGCGGGTACTGGCCGACGATGGCGGGAGCTTTGGCGAGCGTCTCAGGCTTGAGCGCGCGGGCGGGGGCGGAAGGAGAAGTTTCGTGCATGGGTTTAGCGGTCGCATTCGCCCATGACGAAGTCGAGCGAACCGAGGATGGAAGCGATGTCGGTGAGGTAGTTGCCGGGAACGATGGCGGGCAGGATCGAGAGCGAGACGAAGCTCGGTCCGCGGATGCGCAGGCGGTAGGGGACGCCGCCGCCGTTGGAGACGACGTAGAAGCCCAGGGCGCCCTTCGGGTTCTCGGCTTCGAAGTAGACTTCGCCGGCCGGGATCTGCGGGCCTTCGGTCACGATCATGAAGTTCTGAATGAGCTCCTCCATCTTCGTCATGACCTTGGCCTTCGGCGGGAGGAAGATCTTCTTCGCATCCTCGGCGTACCACGCGCCGCCCGGCATGTTCTTGCAGGCTTGGCGGAGGATGCGGACGGACTGGCGGACCTCTTCCATGCGGACGAGGTAACGGTCGAAGCAATCGCCTTTGGTGCCCACGGGCACGTCGAAGTCGTACTTCTCGTAGCCGGAGTAAGGCTTGTCCTTGCGGAGGTCGAAGCCGACGCCGGAGGCGCGGAGGTTCGGGCCGGTGAGGCCGTAGGCCAGGGCGAGTTCCTTGGAGATCGGGGCGATGCCTTCGGTGCGCTCGAGGAAGATGCCGTTGCGCGTGAGGAGCTTGTCCACCTCGTCGATGACCTTGAGGACACCATCGCAGAATACTTCGACCTTCTTGAGCCAGCCTTCGGGGAGATCGCGGGTGAGTCCGCCGATGCGCGTGTAACTCGTCGTGAAACGGGCGCCGGTGAGCTCCTCGAAGAGGGAGTAAAGCTTTTCGCGCTCGTTGAAGGTGTACATGAACACCGTCCAGGCGCCGGTATCCATCGCGTAGACCCCGAGGCCGAGTAGGTGGGAAGAGATGCGGGCCATCTCGCAGCAGACGACGCGGATCGCCTCGCAGCGTTCGGGCATCTTGAGGCCGGCGAGCTTTTCGACAGCGATGGCGTAGGCGACGTTGTTCGCGAGCGGCGCGAGGTAATCCAAGCGGTCCGTGTACGGCACGAACTGGTTGTACGTCATGTTCTCGGCGATCTTCTCGTCGCCGCGGTGCAGGTAGCCGATGACGGGGTCGCACTTCACTACCTTGTCGCCGTCGAGCTCGAGGCTCAGGCGGAGCACGCCGTGCGTGGCGGGGTGCGATGGACCCATGTTCAGGGTCATGTTCTCGCCGCGGAGTTCTTCGGCGCGGGCGGCGATGTCGCCGAGGGAAATTTCCTTGGTGGTCTTCACGTCGAAAAGGGGTCTTAGGCCTTGGGTTTCTCCTCGTTCCAGGATTGGTCGAGCGCGCTGGGTTCGCCCTCCGACATCTTGCCGCCGGGCGAGACGAACGGTCCGCCCATCATCGGGGCGGGTTCGACGGTTTGGCCCGTGACTTCCGCGACATCGGCGGCCGGGAGGGGGACTTCGATGCCGGCGAGCGGGAACTCCTTGCGGAGCGGGTGGTAAGGGTACGCGTCCCACATCAGGATGCGCCGCGGGTCGGGGTGGCCCTCGAAGCGGATGCCGAACATGTCGAACGCTTCGCGCTCGTGCCAGTTGGCGCCGGGGTGGAGGGATGACACGCTCGGGACGGCGTCATTGACGGCCCCGACGTGCAGACGGACGTATTCCTTGTGCGTCGTGCTGAGCAGGTGGATCACCACGCCGAAGCGCGGCGTGCGGTCCTTCCAGTCGATGCCGCAAAGGTCGGCCAAGAGGTCGAAGCCTTGGGCGTCGCGGAGGAAGCGGACGGTTTCCACGAGGTCTTCGCCGGCGACCTGGTAGGTTGGCATGTCCTGCGAAGCCAGGACCTGCGTACGCGGAAAACGGTCGGTCAGGACGGCGGCTTCCATGTTCAGCGGACGATCTTGGTTTCGACGGTGCGGCCGCGGAAGGTGCGCTTGAGCGAGCCGCCTTCCTGGCGGATCTTCTCCTGCAGCAGCATCATGCCGTCGAGGAGGGCTTCGGGGCGGGGCGGGCAACCGGAAATATAAATGTCCACGGGGACGATATTATCGACGCCTTGGAGGGTCGCGTAGGAACGGTACATGCCGCCGGTCGAAGCGCAGGCGCCCATGGCGACGACCCACTTGGGCTCGGCCATCTGGTCGTAGATGCGACGGACGACTTCCGCCATCTTGTAGGTCACCGTGCCGGCGACAATCATGCAGTCGGCCTGGCGGGGGGAGAAGCGCATCACTTCCATCCCGAAGCGGGAAATGTCGAAGCGGGAGCCGCCGGCGCCCATGAGCTCGATGGCGCAACAAGCCAGACCCATCGGCATCGGCCAGACGGAGTGGCTGCGCACCCAGTTCACGACGGCATCGGCGCGGGTCACGATGACCTCGCCCTCCACCTTGCTGTTATAACCGAAATCGGATTTGACCATGGTCGTTTGCCGCAAGTTAGGACAGCCCCCCATGGGAGCAAGACGGAAGGGCAAAAAGCATATTTTTAACCGAATTTCTCGGGTCGGGGCTGGACTTGGGACTTTTAACCAGCGGCCAAAGGGGTAGGGATAGTCTCACCCCCGATCATGTACCGCCCGGTCCTCCTCCTGCTCGTCGCCTGCCTCGGTCTCTCGGCGGCCCCCGCCCCCATCCGCGTCTTGGTCTGGGATGAACGCCAACCCGAGCAGAAAAAGGCTTACGCGGGAGCCTTCTTGGGCGACACCTTGGCCAAGCACCTCTCCGCCCAGCCCGGCCTATCGGTCAAGTCGGTGGGGATGGATGATCCGGAGCAGGGGTTGGATGACGTGACCTTGGCGGCGACCGATGTCGTGGTCTTTTGGTGCCACAAGCGGCCGTTGGAACAGGACGACGCCCGCATGGAAGCCCTCGTGAAGCGGGTCGTGGCGGGTAAGACGGGGTTCATCGCCTTGCACTCGGCCCACTGGGCCAAGCCGTTCGTGCGCTTGATGCAGGAACGCGCCAAGGCCGATGCCCTCTCCCAAGTGCCGGCAGCGGAACGCGCGACGGCGAAGTGGACCTACTTGAACGACAAACCTTACCGAGTGATTCCGAAAAAGGGCGCGGCTCCCTCCCCGAACGTGCGTAAGGTCGGCGACGTCTGGCAGCTCACGTTGCCGCAATGCGTCTTCCCGACCTACCGGGCGGACGGCGCGCCTTCGCACGTGACGACGCTCTTGCCGGCGCACCCGCTCGCGGCGGGCCTGCCCGCGAAGTGGGATATTCCGCAGACCGAAATGTATGGCGAACCGTTTTGGGTACCGCCGCCGGATAGCGTGATTTTCGAGGAAAAATGGGATAAAGGAGAGCATTTCCGCAGCGGTGCGCTGTGGAAAGTCGGCCAAGGCGACGTGTTTTATTTCCGCCCCGGACATGAGACCTACCCCATCTACCGGCAGGCCGAAAACCTGAAGGTCATCGAGAACGCCGTCCGCTGGATGGGCACCGAAATTTCCCGCCGATGAGAAACGCCCTCGCCTTGGTTCTTTCGTTGGTCGCCGCGTACGCCGCTCCCGCCAGCCGCCCGCCGAACGTCCTGTTGATCTTGGCCGATGACCTCGGCTACTCGGACCTCGGGTGTTACGGCGGCGAAATCCCGACCCCGAACCTCGATCGCCTGGCCAAGTCCGGCGCGCGCTTCGAAAAGGCCTACACCTCCGCCCGCTGCTGTCCGACCCGCGCATCGTTGCTGACCGGCCTGCATCCGCACGAGGCCGGGGTCGGTGACTTCGTCTCCGCCAAGCCGGCGCCGAAGCAAGGCCCCGCCTACACCGGCCACCTCTTGGATGACAACATCACCTTGCCCGAGTTGCTCGCCCAATCCGGCTACAGCACGTGGATGGTCGGTAAGTGGCACCTCGGGACGCCGGGTCCGCTCCAACGCGGCTTCCAGCAGTACTTCGGCTACAAGAATTTCCAGGCCCATTCCGAGGATCAATGGAATCCTTCGGCTTATGTGCGCCTCCCCGCCGGCACTGCGCCCGAGTTGAGCCACGCTCCAGGCCAGTTCTACGTGACCGACGTCTTTACGGACTACGCGTTGGAATTCCTGCGGCAGGCCCGTGGTCAGCGCGATAAACCGTGGTTCCTTTATCTGGCGCATTCGTCGCCGCATTTCCCCGTACAGGCGCCGGTGGCGTCGATCGATCGCCACCTGGCCACTTATCGCCGCGGCTGGGATGTCCTGCGCGCCGAGCGCTTCGCGCGCATGCAGGCGCTGGGGCTGATTTCCGCCGACGCCGTCTTGCCGCCACTTTCCTTGGTGCCCGTCGAGGCGAACGAGGCCATCGCCAACGGCTACTCCGGCCAGCGTAATCCCGCCTGGGCGAGTTTGCCGGCGGAACGGCGCGAAGACCTCGCCCGCCGCATGGCCACGTTCGCGGCCATGGTGGAGCATGTCGACCAAGGCGTCGGCCGCTTGCTCGCCGATCTCGAGAAGCACGGCGAACTCGCCAACACCTTGGTGGTGTTCGTCTCCGACAATGGCGCGTGCTACGAGTGGGGGCCGTTCGGTTTCGATGGCCGGTCGCGCGCCGGTCGGACCGACCTGCACGTGGGCGCCGCTCTCGCCGGGATGGGGCAGGCGGGGACGCACTCCTCCTATGGTTCCGGCTGGGCCAACCTCGGCAACACGCCCTTGAACGCCTACAAACATTTCTGCCACGAAGGCGGCATCGCCTCCCCGTTGCTCATCTCCTGGCCCGCTCAGCTCAAGTCCACCGAAGCCTGGGTCCGCTCGCCGGCGCATGTCATGGATCTCTTGCCGACCATCGCCGAGGCGACGCGTTCGACCTACCCAACGACCCGCGCGGGACAACCCATTCGCGCGGCCTCCGGTCGATCGCTTTGGCCGACCCTACGTGGGGAGCCGACGCCCGAGCGCGGCATTCCGACCGCGCACGAAGGCGCCCGAGGTTACCGCTTGGGCAACTGGAAGATCGTCTGGGGTAAGCGCCAGAAAGAGCCCGTCCAGTGGCAGCTCTTCGACCTTTCCAAGGACCCTTCCGAGCAGCGCGACCTCGCAGCCGAGCACCCCGCCAAGCTCAAGGAACTGGCGGACGCCTGGATGGAGTGGGCGACAAAGGCCGGCGTGAATCTCGGGTCCCGCTAAGCTTCGTCGCTACACCCATCTGGCGGCTGGTCACTTCGCCCAGCCGACCAGCACCGAGCCGCGGTAGAAGAGGTAGCCGAGCGTGAGCGTGATCGGAATGGTCAGGACCCATGCCCAGACGATGCGCCCGACCAAGCCCCATTTCACGGCATCGAAGCGCTTGGTGGCGCCAACCCCCAGGATGGAGGTCGAGATGACGTGTGTCGTGGAAAGCGGGATGCCCATCTCGGAGGCGCCGTGGATCGTGATCGCGGCGGCGGTCTCGGCGGCGAAACCGTGGACCGGCTGGAGCTTCACCATCTTGTGGCCCATCGTGCGGATGATCTTCCATCCGCCCGCGGCCGTACCGAGGGCCATCGTGATGGCGCAGAGCACGATCACCCAATAGGGGGCGTGCTCGACGACGCCTTTGGCTTTGATCTGGGCGAGTTCCTCATTGGTCAGCAGGGCGGAAGCCCAGCCCGGTGCATGGGCGGGGTCGAAGGCGCCGGAGGTCGCGCCGACGATGAGGGCGAAGGTGATGATGCCGACGGTCTTCTGGGCGTCGTTGGAACCATGGGAAAAGCCCATCATCCCTGCGGAGACCAGTTGAAGTTTGCCGAACGATTTCTGGACCTTGCTTGGACGCATGGCCCAACGCACGATCACGATCGTCAGGAAGACCATGAAGAGGACCCCCAGCGTGAAGCCGATGAAAGGCGAGATGATCATCGGTTTGATCAACTTAGGCCAGAGTCCTACGGTCTTACCGCCGACGGTGTCGGACCAGATCAGGCGGCCCCACTCGAGGTGCGATTGCCCTAAGACGCCACCGCAGAGCCCGCCGACGAGCGCATGGGAGGAACTGGAGGGAATCCCGAACCACCAGGTCAGGAGGTTCCAGACGATGCCCCCCAACAGGCCGCAGGCGATGGCCAGCTGGGCGACCTGGAACTCGGCGGAAACGTTGATGTAGCCCGAATAGATGGTTTTGGCGACCGCCGTGCCCCAGAACGCGCCGACGAGGTTGGTGACGGCCGCCAACATGATCGCCTGTCGGGGCGTGAGCACCCGGGTGGAGACGACGGTCGCGATCGCATTAGCCGCGTCGTGGAAGCCGTTGATGTATTCGAACACCACGGCCACGACGATGACCAGCACCATCAGCACGAAAGGATCCATGGCGGAGAGGGCGGGGGCTTACGCGTACTTGAGGGCGATCTGGAACACGACCTTGCCGGCGTCGCGGCAATGGTCGATGGCGCGCTCGAGCAGTTCGTAGATATCCTTGAGGACGACGACTTCCTTGGCGTCCACGTTGCCTTGGTAGAGGTCGCGGAGGAGGCCCACCATCAGGCGGTCGGCGTCGCCTTCGATCGTCTGCAGCGTCTCGTAGTCGTCTTGGATCTCCTCGACGTTCGAGAGCTTGCGCAGCTTGCGGACGAGGCTGGCGGTGACTTGCGTGGCTTGCTCCAGCATCCGCACCTGTTTGTCGACGATGTCGGTCGAGAACTGCGAAGGGCAGATGGCGAGGCGTTCGCCGATCTTCTCGCAAGTCTTCGGGATCTTATAAAGGGCGTTGGCGAGGGCTTCGATATCCTCGCGCTCAAGCGGCGTCACGAAGGTGAGGCAGAGTTCCTGGGTGATGGAGAGGCCGATGCGTTTGTCGTTACGCCGGGCGACGACGAGCTCGGTGAAGCTTTGCTCGAAGTCGGGCTTGCCGACCTGGGCGTAGAGTTTGGAGAGCGACTTGGCGCTTTTCTGCGCCTCATCGGCGCTGGCTTCGAGGAGTTCGTAGAACTTTTCATCCTTACCGAGAACCTTCTTGAGGAAGTCTTTCATGGGCTTTGTTGGGGTTCCCCTTCAAACCCTTCCAAAAGTGGAAGCGCAACACCTCTTCGTAACCTATCTGTAACATCCGTAACATCAGTCCGTTACAATTGTTACGATTGTGTTACGGAGTGGTGTGGCTAAATCTGCGGGGGAGTGTTAATAGTCACAATCGTCACGGGATTCCTGCGGTTTTGCCACGGTTTCGTCACCCATCGCTGGCATGATCCGTATC
>DBCN01000120.1:0-2020 GCA_002293065.1 Opitutia bacterium UBA957 | reverse complement strand
GGCACCAAGGACGCCCAAGCCCGCGAGCTCCTCGAGGTCCTGCGCGGCATCCGTTGCGACAAGCTCATCCTGAACGGTGACATCGTCGATCTCTGGTCGTTGCAGCGCAAGAACCACTGGGGCCCGGCGCACACCGCCGTCGTCCGCCGCATCCTGAAAATGGCCGAAAAAGACGGGACGCGCGTCGTCTACCTGCGCGGTAATCACGACGACTTCATCCGCCGCCTGATCCCGCTGAGCCTCGACCGCATCGAGCTCGCCGAAGAGCACCTGCACGAGACGGCCGATGGCAAGCGGTTCCTCTGCATCCATGGCGATGCGTTCGATACGGTCATGGCGAAGATGCGCTGGTTGGCCGTCATCGGTGACATCAGCTACCAGCTCCTGCTCGACCTCAACCGTTTCTACAACCGCTGGCGCGCCTGGCGCGGCAAGGAGTACTTCTCCCTCTCGCAGGCCATCAAGGGCCGCGTGAAGTCGGCCGTCAGCTTCATCTCCAGCTTCGAAGACCATCTCCAGACCTTGGCCCGTCGGCGCGGCTGCGATGGCGTGATGTGCGGCCACATCCACAAGGCGGAAGACCGCATGATCGGCGAGATGCGTTACCTGAACTCCGGCGATTGGGTCGAGTCCTTGACCGCCATCGTCGAAGAAGCCGACGGCCGCCTTCGGGTCGTCGACCGCGCCGAGCTCCGCACGCTGATCGCGGCGCAGCGGGCGGCCTATGAAGCCGGTGCGTATCCCGAAGCCCGCCGCGAGCCGGCCGTCGCCTGATGACCGAGATACCCGTCCTGTCCGCGGGGTTTGGCGAGGGCCATAACGCCGCGGCCCGTGCGATCGTCGAGGCCTTGGGGCGCCATCCTTCGGGGGCGTTCTCCGGCAAACTGCACGACCTTTTTTTGGATGCCTATGGCGCCGAAAAGGCCCGGTCGCAGCGCGACAGCTACATCCGCGTGGCCAATCGCTACCCGCGCCTCTGGGGCTGCCTCTATGGGGCCTTGGATCGCTTGCCGCTCGTGCGTGCCTCGTTGCCGTTTCTTCGTCCGGTCGAACGCGAGTTGAACCGACTGCTCGACGCGCAGCAGCCCCCCGTCGTCATTTCGGCCTACCCGCTGTACAACTACATGATGGCGCGCCGCTGGAGCGTGGCCGACCCCGCGCGTCCCCGCCTGATCACGGTCGTCACCGATTCGATTTCCGTGAACCGCGCCTGGCACCGGGCCCATTCCGATTGGTACATCACGCCGAACCAAGCCACCGCCGACGTCATGATCCGCCAAGGCGTGCCTGCGGCCAAGGTCT
The DNA here is from genome assembly GCA_002293065.1 of Opitutia bacterium UBA957. Lineage (GTDB taxonomy): Bacteria > Verrucomicrobiota > Verrucomicrobiia > Opitutales > UBA953 > UBA953. Next base: position 718 of record DBCN01000120.1, on the reverse strand, counting down.
TGCCGTTCGGTTTCCCGGTCGCCGCCCGTTTGGCGCCGCGTTCCTCGGCCGTCGCCGGCGAAGCGCGCCCGCGCGTCTTGCTGATGCTCAACCCCGGTAAGCGCGATGCGGTCGAACTGGCCGCGGCGCTCTCCACGCTGGGCCTCGAGCTGGTCGTGACCGTCGGCAAGGATGCGGACTTCAAGGCCGCGGTGGAGCAGGCCGTGGCGGGTCGGGCCGAAGTGCTCGGTTGGACGGATCGGATTCCTGACCTCATGCTTTCGAGCCACCTCGTGATTTCCAAGGCCGGCGGCGCGACGACCCATGAGTGCGTCGCGGCGGGCGTCCCGATGGTGATCACGCAGGTCATCCCGGGACAGGAAGCCGGCAACGGCCGCCTCATCACCGAGCATGGCGCGGGCGCCTATGGACTCACTCCATCCGCGGCCCGCGCGGTCGTGGCTTCCGCTTTCGCGAACGATTGGGCCGTGTGGAAGGAATGGAAGCGCAGCGTCGACGGACTCGGCGACGCCCGCGGCGCCGAACGCATCGCGGACTTGGTGGCGCAGTCGATGGAAGTCGCGGCGAGGTAGAGCGCGAGCACAGCTCGCGAGGGGACAAGTTGACCGGATGACGTGCGTTTCTGCCGAGGTAGGGACAGCACCACGTGCTGTCCTTTTTAGGCAGGGGCGTGGCTTTGCCGCGTCCTCCGTGGGTAGGTGTTGGCGGTAATCCTCCG
>DBCN01000024.1 GCA_002293065.1 Opitutia bacterium UBA957 | reverse complement strand
GACCGCGAAGGTCGCCGATAAGATCGCCGTCATCCGCAACATGACCGCCAAGGTCGGCGTGCATGCGTCCGCCGCCTACCTGATGCGTACGGGCTTCGAGCAGCGTGGCGCCATCCAGCACCCGACCCTCGGTGCGTGGGCGCAACATTTCCTCGGCGCCTCCAGCAAGACCCTGCCGTCCTCCGTCTGTGTGGGTCGTCCCGCCAACCATGGGAATGGCTGGTTCCCGGCGGCTTACTCTCCGTTGCCCATTCAGTCGCCCTCCGATGGCCTGCAAGATGTCAAAGCCCTCGCCGATGAAGCGACGCATGCCAAGCGGACGCAGCTCTTGACCGACCTCGATGCCGGTTTTGGCGGCAAGTCCGCCGATGAAAACGTCAAGGCCTACAACGATTTCTACGATGCCACGTTCCAGCTCATGAAGAGCACGGACCTCAAGGCCTTTGATCTCTCCGCGGAGCCGGCCGCGACCAAGGCCCGCTATGGTACCTCGCGCTTCGGCCAGGGTTGCCTGCTCGCCCGTCGCCTTGTCGAGAACGGCGTGCGTTTCGTGGAAGTTTCGCATGGCGGCTGGGACATGCACGCCACGCTGGAAGACCGGATGGAGGATGTCGGAGGTGACTTCGACCGCGTCTTCGCCGCGCTCATCCAAGACCTTGAAGCCAAGGGCCTGCTCGACACGACGCTCGTCGCGGTCACCACGGAGTTCGGTCGCAAGCCGGAATTCACCGGTGGCGGCCGTGGTCACCACCCGCTGGTTTTCTCGACCGTCCTCGCGGGCGGTGGCGTGAAGCGCGGCTACGTCCATGGTGCGAGCGATGCCAAAGGCTACGCGCCCGATGGCGACGGCGTCTCGCCTGGCTCGCTGCATGCGACGATCGCCCATGCGGCCGGCCTCCCGGTGCAGACCGACATCATCACGCCCGCTGGCCGTCCCATGCAGGTCGGCAACAAGGCGAAGATGGTCAAGGAACTGTTCGCTTAAACGGGTGGGAATGTAGGCTCAAGCGGATGCCGAACTCGCGGCAGCTGGCTGGGCAAGCCTTATCAATCCCACCTCGATGCAGGTTGCCAACGGCTAGCGTGGCTCAATAACAGTCTTATGCCTGCTGCGTTTACCTTCCGCTTATTTCTGTTGTTAGGCGCCGTCGTTTCCGCCGAGGCGCGCGATGTCACGTTTCTGACGACGTCAGACCAGCATTACCGCCAAGAAGACCATGCGCAGGGCAACCATAACGCCCTCAATGCCGCGACCATCACGGAGATGAACGGCATCGCGAAGTTGGCGTGGCCCGAGAAGCTCGGCGGCGGACTCATCGCGAAGCCACGGGCGGTCCTTTCCTTGGGCGACCTGATCGACAACGGAGACTCCAAGGTGGCGGGTCGGGTGATCGGCCGGGAGCAGTTCGCGCTCTACGCCGCCGATTTCGGCGTCTTGGGAGGCGACGCGCGGCTCGCGTTCCCGACCCAGGAGTGTTGGGGCAATCATGACGGTCCGCCGGTGGGCAAGGAGAAGAGCGGTTTCAGCCTCCAGGCCGAACTCATCAAGAGAAACCAGCTCCGCAAGGAGAAGGGCCTCATCTCGAACCTCTCGGCCAACGGATTGCATACCTCGTGGGATTGGGATGACGTCCACTTCGTCCAGCTTGGCCTTTATCCCGCCGATGTCCAACATCCCGGCATCAAGTATAACCCCGTTTGGCACAACCCGCAGGCCGCGCTGACCTTCCTCAAGCAGGACTTGGCGGAAAAGGTGGGTACCTCCGGTCGTCCCGTCGTGTTGATGAGCCACTGTGGTTTCGACACCGACTGGTGGCATAAGGAAGACTGGAAGGCCGCTTACGACGCCGCCAAGGCCTACAACGTCGTCCTGTATATCTATGGCCACACCGGCACGGGTGTGCGCGCCTGGGCGCCGGAAGGAGAGACCAAGAAGTGGGATTGCATCAACGATGGCCATACCGACCTCGGCTTCTTCGCGGTTCAGCTGACCGATGACCGTATCCGCGCCGGCTATCGGGCGAAGTCTGGCGTCAAGGCCATCAAGGATCCGCAGACCAAGGCGACCCGCTTCACCTGGGATGGACAGTGGGAATGGAAATTCCTCTTCGAGCGAAAGTTGGCGCCCGTGACGAAGTAACCTCTCCAGAGGCTGGTCGACCTATCTGGTTTGCTTTGAAGCGAGAAGGCCCAGATGCTTCGCGGATGAACGTACGTCGCTCACTCCGCATCTTACTTGTCCTGCATGTCCTGATGCTGGTCGTCGGGGTGGCGTTATCCTTCTTTGATGGCTACCTTTTGCCGGATTCCTTGGCTGAGTGGAAGGATGCTCAATTAAACGAGGATGACCTGTCCTTGTCCGACTTACTGCTCTTAGCTCTCTGGCTTGGTTGGCTCGGCGGCTATATCGTCTCAGTGGTCGGGCTTTTCCGGCAGCAGCGCTGGGCGGCTTGGCTTTCCTTGGGACTCACGGTCCTCGGGCTGGTCTTTACGTTAACTGAGCCTTCGGTTTACTCTGGGCTCCTAGCGGCCATTGATGCTTTCGCGCTGTTGGTTCAAGGAGCTATCTTGGCCCTATGTTTTGGGACGGACGCTTTGCGTCCGGAAAATCCGGCTGGCTAAGTATGGATGACGCCGAACTCCGGCTCTTCGCCTCGACGGTCTTCCTGGGCGAACCCTTACCGGCCGACTGGCCGGCGTCGTTTGTCATCATCAATGCTTGGGCGACGACTGGTGAGGCATGGTCCGCCGAGCGCAACCTGGCGGCGGACGAGGCCTTGCGGCAGGCCCTGGAACGCGTTGGCCTTCGTCACCATCGCCTGACGGGGGCTTCGCCCGACCTAGTCCATCAGGAGCCCTCTTGGGCCGTGGATATGACCAGGGAATCCGCGGATGAGCTCGCCGACCATTTCCTGCAGGTGGCGTTCTTTGCGGTGGAGCAGGGGACGATCTTCGTGGTGCCTACGGGGCTGCCAGAGGCGGCGGTCCCCCTCGGACCATGGTCTGACCGCCTCCGATAGCCATTTTCGGCTGGAAGGCTCTGCGGGATGGGTGAGACTGCCCTCAACCCCATGAAACGCCTGCTCTCCCTCCTGGCAGCCCTTGCCGCTGTCCTATCGCTCTCTGCCGCCGATGCCCCCGGTCTCGTCAATGGCAACCCGCCCGACATGAAGACCCTGAAGATCGGGGATGCCGCGCCGGACTTCGATTTGCTCGGGATCGACGGTAAGCAGCACAAGCTCGCCGAGTACACTGGCGGCAAGGCCCTCGTGGTACTGTTCACTTCCAACCATTGCCCGACCTCCCACAGCATCGAGAAGCGCCTCCAGAAGTTCTACGACGAATATAAAGGCAAGGGCGTGAAGCTCGTCGCGATCAACCCGAACCATCCGGACGGCCTCAGCAAGGATGAGCTCGGATACGGCGAGTTCGGCGACTCCTACGCGGAGATGAAGCCTTACGCCGAAAAGAACAAGTGGACCTTTGATTACCTGTACGACGGCGACAAGCAGGTCATCGCCCGCGCCTACGGCTGCCTCGCCACCCCGCACGTCTTCATCTTCGATGCCAACCTCAAGCTCCGCTACCAAGGCCGCTTCGATGATTCGCGCTTCTACGACGACGCCACGGTGAAGTCAAAGGACGCCCAGAATGCGGTCGATGCGATCCTGGCAGGCACGCCCGTCCCCGTCGAATTGACCAAGCCCATGGGTTGCTCCACCAAGTGGCGCGAAAAGAAGGCTGGTCATGACGCTAAGCATGCCGGCTGGGCGAAGACCCCGGTCACCATTGAAACGATCGATACCGCCGGTCTGGCCAAGCTCCGCGCCAACACCTCCAGCAAGTACCGCCTCATCAACGTCTGGGCCACCTGGTGCGCCCCGTGCGTCCAGGAATTCCCCGACCTCGTGGAGATTTCCCGTCAGTTCGACATGCGTGACTTCGAGTTGGTCACCATCACCCTCGATAAGCCGGCCGACAAGGCCAAGGCCGAGGCATTCCTCTTCAAGCAGGCCGCCGGCATGAGCAAGAAGGTCGAGAACTCCTTGAAGAAGGAAGGCCGCACCACGAACAGTTACCTCTTCGCCGGCAGCAACGATGAGCTCGCCGCCGCGCTCGACAAGGACATGCCCGGCCCGATTCCGCACACCATCCTGGTGGCCCCGGGCGGCGAGATCGTGTGGCGCCACAACGGCGTCATCAACCGCATGGAAGCCGTCAATGCGATCCTGGACCGCATGAACCGCTTCTATTCGCCGACCCCGGTGAAGTCGCCAGCGCCCGCCAAGAAGTAAGGGGCAGCGTCACGCGGGTTGAGGGTTAGGGGTGTCGGTGATGCCGACGCCCTTTTTATTTGGGTAGGGTTGGCACTGCGTGCCAACCTAGCCGCGCCTGTTGGGGTCTGGCTTCAGCACGTTCACGTGATGATGCCTGACCCCGTTCGGACAGGCGCCCATGTCTCTTTCGCGGGCTACACCCGCGGGTAGGGGCAAGGCTTCGCCCCTACCTTTTCATTAGACACCTAGGTCAGCACGCAGTGCTGACCCTACCCGAGACAGGAGGGCGCGGCAAGCCACGCCCTACCCGAGGCATATGGGAATAATTGTTAGCACACATTTCCTTTCCATGATGATGGTGAGACTCTAGAAGAAGTGCATGAGCGCACCCCCGCTCCTTTTGTCCCTCGGCCTGCAGGCCTGCGTGGTCCTGCTCGCGTGCCGCGCGGCCGGCTGGCTGGCGGAGCGCTTAGGGCAGCCCTCGGTCGTAGGGATGATGATCGCGGGTGTGCTGCTCGGACCGTCGTTACTTGGGGCCGTCTGGCCAGCCGAGCAGCTGTGGCTGTTTCCCGTCGAGACGCGTGCACTCCTGAAACTCTTGGCCGAACTCGGCGTGGGCGGGTATTTGTTCTGCGTGGGGTTGGACTTCGACTTGGCCCAAGTTCGCCAGCGGAGCCGCTTGACCCTGGCGGTCGCGGCGGCGGGCGTTTTGGTGCCGTTCTGTTTGGCTTGGCCGTTGGCGTTGGGGACGCAGGATATCCCGGGTTGGTTTGCGGGCGCGGCGACGCTTGGTCAGCAAGTGTTGTTCTTGGGCGCAGTGCTTTCGGTGACCGCGTTTCCGATGCTCGTGTGGATCGTCCGTTCGAAAGGCTTGGCCGATTCGCCGATGGGGACGGTCGCCATTTCGGCCGGTGCCATCGGTGATGCCTTCGCGTGGGTCATCCTCGCGATCGTCCTCGCCTCGTTCACCGGTTCGGCGCTGGTCGTCGTCCGATGCCTCGCCGGTGCCATCCTCATCGTCGCGCTGGCGCGCTATCTCGTGCCAAGACTCTTGGCGGGGGTCGCCGCGGAGTGTGAACGCCGTCAGGCTTTGACCCCAACCGCGGTGCTCGCTTGTCTGGCGCTCTTTGGTGGCTTCGTCGCCCTCAGCACCTGGTGTGGGATGCATGCCGTCTTCGGGGGCTTCTTGTGTGGCCTTTCGTTGCCACGGGGAGAGATGACCCGGCGCCTGCGGGCGATGGAGCCATGGGTCGCCGTTTGGCTCCTACCGTTCTTCTTCACCAGTTCTGGAATCAACACCCGTTTGGACCTCCTCTTGGCGCCATCAGCCTTGTGGTTGGTGGCGCTGGTCTTGTTCGTAGCGCTGTTGGGCAAGGGTGGGGCATGTTGGATCGCCGCCCGTTGGGCGGGGCTGCCATCCGCGGAAGCGGCCGGCGTCGCTTCGCTCATGAACGCCCGCGGCCTCATGGAGCTCATCCTCTTGAATGTCGGACTGCAGGCCGGGCTCGTGGGCCCCATCCTTTTCTCCGTGCTCGTCGTCATGGCGGTGGTGACCACGCTTATGGCGGGACCGCTCTTTGAGTGGACTTACGGACGGCGGGCGCGGAAAGCCGGCGGTATGGGGAGGCTATAGGATAAAGGGGATGGGGGATAGGGGTAGGG
>DBCN01000122.1:676-10280 GCA_002293065.1 Opitutia bacterium UBA957 | reverse complement strand
GTCGTCGCATCGAGACGCACCGATAGCGTCGCCGTCCCCGCGGCCGGGTTACGGGCGACCAGCGTGCCGGTTTGGCCATCGCGCGACCAGCCCATGTAGCCGTAAGCGTGGCCATCGTCGGGACGACCGCCTACATAGCACGTATTGATCATGTCAGCCTTACGTGCCTCGGTCCACTGGTGGACCGCGATCAGCGCCTTCCATTCGTCGGGCGAGACCGAAGCCGGCGATAGGTACCATTCGCGGAGCAGGGTGCCGCGGCCGTAGTGCATGAGCACGTGATCGGACCAATCGCGGGGCAGGTCGGTCGGGAACGACATCTGGCCGCGCGCGTTGCGGATGATCCCGTGCGTCATGATGTTCGAGATCGGGAACCACGGCCGGTCGGCCGGGTCGCCCCACATCCGCCAGAAATACACATCACGGTCGGTCGTGGCCTGCGCGCGGCCGGAAAGTTCGGGCCAGTTGCCGTTGAAGCCGTCGTCGCCCGCCAGTAGCCAGACCGAGTCCGCGAAGTTCAACCACGCCGGCGAATGCCACGTCCAGTTCGTCGCGTTGATGAAGACGCCCTTCGCCCGCGCGGGCAAGGTGGCGACCGCAAAGCCGAAGAATTCCGCTGCGTGGCCATGCCGGTCGGTGGGTACGACGTTCGAGAAGTGGTTGAAGTCGAACTTGAGATAGGAAACCTTGGTCTCGTTGGATAGCGTGGCCAGCTGTTGCATCGTTGCCCGTTGATACTTCTCGTCCGCCAAGGAATAGTGGGCAAAGTACTGCTTGAAGTAGCTGTTCGGTTGGGCCTTCACGTAGCCTTGGCCGACGCCCCAGTTGATGTCGTTCGTCGTGCCGTCAGCGGCCATCCAAAGCCCGAGCGAGCTTCCCTGGGAGAGCAGTGTCTCGCTGAGCTTGTTGAGGTCCTGCATGCCTGCGGGGAAGGCGCCTTGGGCGGGTTGCCAGACTGATTTGCGGTCCTGCCAGCCGTTGTCGGGTACCATGCCATCGACCTTTATGCCCGAGCCTTTGAGCGCCTCGACAAACTGGCGGTGGATCGCCGGCAGGTTGTCGCCCTTCAGGTTCTTCCCTGCCGGATCGAACCAGTTGTTGTAGTGGGTATAGCTGCGGGTCTTAGCCGCTGGACGGCTATAGTCGATGACCGCCTGTTCGGGCGAAGACCCCGCGGGCACGGCGAAGACGGCGATGGGGGCCGAGAAGGACGTGTGACCGGAGACGACCGGGAAGCAGAGGCAACGCACCAAGCCCTCCTGGGGCTTGGGTTCCACATCGGCTTGGTTGTAGTCGACGAAGCTGTGGTTTCCGACCTTCTCGAAGCGGTGCGCATAGGCGGCGGGTTGGTTGCCGTCGGTGTGGCGCGTCAGCGTCGTCGGCTCGTGCGGCAGGATGATCCAAGCGTCGTCGATCACCACCGGTTCGCCGCGTCCGCCTCGGCTGGCCTTCGCCTTGGTGCGAAAACGTTCGGCTTCGATCCCCGCTTTTCCGTCGACCTGTCCCGGAGCCCATTTGATCTCGAGCTGCTTGAGTATCGTGGAGGTGTCTTTCGACCAAAAGGTGGGCGTCGTATGGGGTTCCAGCGCGGGGTAGAAGACCTGGAATACCTTGGTCGGGGCCAGCGGGTTAGTCGTGCGACCGGACCGCAGCACGTATTCGATGTCGGGTAGGGTTCGGGAGCCGGAGCTGCGCATGGCTTCGCCGCGCGTCTTGTAGACGACCACCTTCGCCTCGTAATCGTCCGCCGTGAGCACCGTGCCGTCGGATAGACGGATCGCGAACTCGTCGCTGTCCACGTCGAGCGTCCGGCCGGTGGCCTTATCTGTCCAGCCGAGCGTACGGAAGCGGCCGTCCTTGAGCTCGAAGCGACGGATGAGGTTGCCGTTGCGCAGTTCGTACGTTTCGGCCTGGGCGATGGCGCCGAGGCACAGCAGGAGCAGGGCAAAAAAGAAGCGGGGCATGACAGGAATCTGCCATGCCCCGTTCGGGCTTCAAGCCCTGCGATTAAGGGAAACCTTATATTACTTCTTCCAGACGACCTTGGACGGCTCGATGACGCTCGTCTGGTCCTTGGTCGGGAAGCCGGCCGGGATGGCGATGGTCACCTTGCCGGTGGCGGCCCATTCGGTCGAGCGGGCCAGGATGGCCTGGAAGCCCACGCAGTGCAGGGCGTCGAAGGTCTTGTCGCTGGCCATGAGGTGCCCCATGGAGGTCGTCACCACGCGGCCCTCGCCGAACTTGGCCCACCAGACCATCGGCTCGTGCATCTCGGTGCCGCCGAACTTCTCGGACGAGAAGGAACTCTCGAGGACCTCCATGTGGTCGGGCGAACCGCGCATGCGGTGGTAGAGTTCATCGGAAGCGTGCAGCCATTCGGTCGGGATGCCCTGCAGGATGGGGTGGGCGGCGTCGCGGGCCTTGAGGGTGAACGCGTGCTTGGGGCCGTGACCGGAACCGAAGCCCTTGGTCTTGATCTTTTCGTCCGCCTCGGCGACCGCGATGGCCTTGCCGGTGGCGTCGTCGACGGCCACGCGTTGTCCGAACGTCGCGCCGCGCCAGCCGCAGCAGATCATCTCGTTGAAGTTATCCCAGCCGGTGAAGGCGTTGTTTGCGGCGTGGACGTTCACGAGGCCACCGCCCTTGAGGACGAAATCGGTGAAGGCGTCCTTCATGTCGGCGCCCCATTCCGGGCCGTTGTAGTTGTTCACCACGACGGCGTAGTCGGAGAACTTGGGGACCCACTTGTTCCAATCCCCGGCGTGGGCCTTGTTGTACTCGGCCTCTTCCTGTTTCCAGGCCTTGAGCGCTTCGTCATAGGCCTTCTTGCCTTCGGCGTCGCCGGCCTTGGGCTTGGCGGGCTGAGGCTTGGCGAAAGCCGCTGGGGCGGTAGCGACGTCGACCTTGAAGCGGCCGGTGGCTTCGAGGGTGGCCTTGCAGGACTCGGTCGTACGGACCCAGTCGTGGTTGTTGCGGCCGTCGATGATGAGGACCTTGATGGGGTCCGCGGCGGAGGCGACGGCGGCGAGGGCCGTGAGCACCGAAGCGAACAGGGTGCGGAGGAGGGGCGACTTCATGGGGATGGGTGCAATGAATGGAATTCCTCAGCGCCTGCGAGCGTTTTTACCCGCGGTCTAAAGAGCGGTAATGAATGGCCTCCAAGAGGTGTTCGGTCGCGATGCGCTCCGCCCCGGCGAGGTCGGCGATGGTGCGGGCGACCCGCAGGATTCGGTCGAACGCCCGGGCGGAGAGGGCCAGTTTTTCCATTGCCTGTTGGAGGAGGTCGCCTTGCGCCCGCTCCAAGGCACAGTGCGCCCTGAGCTCGTGGCCCGCGAGGACCGCATTGCAGGCGCGCATCCGGCCGCCGAATCGCTGGCGTTGAATCGCGCGGGCGGCCTCGATGCGTGCCCGCATGACGGCGGAGGGTTCGCCGGGTTGGGCGTGTCGGAGTTCTTCAATGGAGAGGGCGGGGGCTTCGACCTGGATGTCGATGCGGTCGAGCAGCGGGCCGGAGATCTTCGAGCGGTAGCGCCGGATGTGGGCGGTCGAACAACGGCACTCCTTCAGTCGATCGCCGAGGTGCCCGCACGGGCAGGGGTTCATCGCCGCGACCAGCATGAGCCGCGCGGGCAGGGTGACCTTCGCCGCGGCGCGCGAAACGGTGACGTTCGCGTCCTCCAGTGGCTGACGCAGCACCTCGAGCGCGGAGCGACGGAACTCCGGCAGTTCGTCGAGGAAGAGCACGCCGTGGTGCGCCAGCGAGACCTCGCCCGGGCCCGGCATCGCGCCACCGCCGATGAGGCCGATGTCGCTGATGGTATGGTGCGGCGAGCGGAAGGGCCGTTCCCAACGGCGTTTCACATCGCCTAAGCTCATGCCTGCGGCCGAGTGCACGGAGAGGATCTCCAGGAATTCTTCGGCGTCGGGCGCCGGCAGAATCGTCGGTATGCGTTTGGCGATGAGCGATTTTCCCGAACCCGGCGGACCCAAGATGAGCAGGTTATGGCCGCCGGCGGCGGCGACCTCGACGGCCCGGCGGACCTTGAGCTGGCCTTTGACCTCCGAGAAATCGGGACCATCGCTTGGCCCGGTCAGGGTGAACGGGTTGGCGGCGGGTGGCAGCGGCACGTAGCGGACATCGCCGGAGAGGAAGCGCAACGCCCCATCAAGCGTATCTGCGGCGATGGCTTCGATACCGTCGACCAACGCGGCTTCTTCGGCGGAAGGGCGGGGAAGCAGGACACCTTTGAGTCCCAGCCGCTTCGCCAGCATCGCGATGGCCACGCCGCCTTTCACCGCCCGCGTCCCGCCGCTGAGGCCAAGCTCTCCCGCAATGAGGTAGTGCGCAAGCCGCTCCTTGCTGATCTGGCCGGTGGCGGCGGCCATGCCGACCGCGATGGGTAGGTCGTACATCGCCCCTTCCTTGCGCAGGTCGCCGGGCGCCAGGTTCACCGTCGTCTTGGTCTCATGGGTGCGTAGCCCGGTATTCATCATGGCCGACAGCACGCGGTCCTCGGATTCCTTCACCGCCGTGTCGGGCAGCCCTACGATCTCGATGCGGAGCTCGCCTTGCTCGCCGGTATTGACCTCGACTTCGACGGGGACGGCTTCCACCCCGACGAGGGCGGCTGAACGAAGGACGGCAAGCATGCCTCCAAGCAGGGCAGGGTGTGGTTGGCGTCCACTCCAATGGTTTAGGGCCTTTTCCATGGTTTAAACGGCCTGTTAGGGCCTGGGGGCACGCTCTATTCCCTTGGAAACCCCGAGGGGTTTCCCCTGTCTTAAGGTTACCCCGCAATGAAGTCGTTTGTCCGTCTCCTCTTCGCCTCGGCCTTGGTCTCCTCGGCCGCCGCGGCCTTGCCCCCGTTGCTGGAGAAACACTGCGTCGAATGCCATGATGCTGACACCAAGAAAGGGGACTTCGACCTGACGGCGCTGAAGCCCGATCTCACGAACCCTCAGGTCATGGCGCAGTGGGTGAAGGTCTACGACCAGATCGCGTCGGGGGAGATGCCTCCCGCGAAGAAGCCTCGCCCCGAGACGGCGGCCGCGGCCGGCTATCTCAAAGAGTTGGGTCAGAAACTGCAGGTCGCCGAGGTGACGCGTATCCAGAGCGAAGGCCGCACGGTGAAGCGTCGCCTCAACCGGTTCGAGTACGAGAACACCTTACGCGACCTCCTGCGCGCCCCTTGGCTCGACCTACGTGAGTCCCTGCCGGAAGACACCGAGGCCCATCGTTTCAACAAATCAGGCGAAGCGCTCGATGTCTCGCATGTGCAGTTGGCCCGTTACATCAGTACCGCCGAGGATGCCTTACGTCAGGTCTTGGTGGCTTCGGCGGAAAAAATCCCCGCTGTCACGAAGCGCTACTATGCCCGCGACCAAGGGAGTTACACGGGCCCGATGAAGTTCTCGGTCTTCAATCAAGCGCCCGAGCGCGCGACGTTCCCGACGCTTGGTTTCGTTGCGCAGCCGGAAGTCCGGGCCGGCAAGGCCCCGATTACGGCAGGGAAGGCCAACGCGGCGCAACGAGACCTGGAAGGCGTCGGCGTGGTTGCCAGCGCCTATGAGCCGATCGAGCCGAAGTTCTCGGCCTTTAAGGCTCCGGTGTCCGGTCGCTACAAGATCAAGCTTTGCGGGCACTCCGTTTGGGTCGGCCCGGGCGACGTCAAGCGCTGGTTCATCCCGAACCTCGACGTCGTCACGAAGGGACGTCGCCCGGAGCCCGTTACCGTCTACGCCTTGACCCCGCCCCGCGTGATGCGGCGGATCGGCAACATCGACCTCAACCCCGATGTCACCGTCGCGAACTTGGATGTGCAATTGATGGCCGGTGAATCAATCCAGGTCGATGCGGTCCGTTTCTTCCGCTCCCGTCCAGGTGCGAGCCGCTGGCAGAATCCCTTGGCCGAGAAAGACGGTCAGCCGGGAATGGTCATGCGCTGGATCGAGGTGGAGGGCCCGCTGGTCGATAGCTGGCCGACCGCTGGCTATCAGCAGCTCTTCGACGATCTCCCCGCCCAGAAATCGCTGACCTCGGCGCTGAAGGTTGACGTGACCCCGCGGGACGCGGCCAAGGACGCCGAGCGTCTATTGCGACGTTTCGTCCAGCAGGCTTACCGCCGTCCGGTGTCGCCGCAGGAAGAGGTCCGCTTCTTGCCGCTGATTCAGAATGCGCTCAAGACCGGCAGCAGCTTCGCCGAGGCGATGTTGACGGGCTACACGGCCGTGCTGACTTCACCGAGTTTCCTTTATCTGCAGGATAAGCCCGGTCGTCTGGATGACTATGCCCTGGCGGAGCGCCTTGCGTATTTCCTCTGGAATTCCGCGCCCGACGCCGAGCTCCTCGCCTTGGCGAAGTCTGGTCGACTGCATGAGCCCGCGACCCTGCGTCAGCAGACCGATCGCCTGCTCGACGACCCGCGTTCGCAACGTTTCGTCTCGGCCTTCCTCGATTATTGGCTCGAGCTCCGTAAGGTCGGCGTGACCAATCCGGACGAGAACCTCTACCCCGATTATTACCTCGACGACCATCTCGTCGAATCGGCCGGCGATGAGACGCGGCTATTCTTCGCCGAGCTGCTCAAGCGCGATCTCCCGGCGCGGAATGTGGCCGCGTCGGACTTCGTCTTCGTCAATGAGCGTCTTGCGAAGCTCTACGACCTCCCGCCGGTCATCGGCGCCCAGTTCCGCAAAGTGACGCTCCCCGCCGGCAGCGTCCGCGGCGGGCTGCTCACGCAGGCCAGTGTGCTCAAGGTTACGGCCAACGGCACGACCACGTCGCCCGTGGTCCGCGGCGCCTGGATGATGGAGCGCATCTTGGGGCGCAAGCCGCCGCCCCCGCCTGCGAGCGTGCCCGCCGTCGAGCCGGACATCCGTGGGGCCACCACGATTCGCCAGCAGTTGGAGAGCCACCGTAAACTGGAGTCGTGCTCCGCGTGCCATACCAAGATCGACCCGCCGGGCTTTGCGTTGGAGAGCTTCGATATCGTCGGTGGCTTCCGGAAGTCCTACCGCGCGATTGACGGCAAGGAACGGGAGATTGGCTTCGGCAAGAACGGTCAGAAGTTCGCCTTCCACAACGCCTTGCCGGTTGAGACCCACGGTCAACTCGGGAAGCGTAACTTCGCCGATATCCGCGAATTCAAGGCCTTGCTGGTGCTGGAAGAGCGCCAACTCGCCCGCAACCTCGTCGGTCAGCTGTCGGTCTTCGCCACGGGCGCCCCCGTGGGCTTTGCGGACCGACCTAAGGTCGAAAAGCTCCTCGATGCCGCCCAGGCCGATGGTTACGGCGTCCGGACGCTCGTTCGCGGGCTTGTCACCAGCGACCTCTTCCTCAATAAATAAGCCACCCCACCATGAGCTCCCCCTCAGGTTATAACCCTTCGAACGCCCCCCACGTTGCCTTCCAGCGTTCGGTTTCGCGCCGCCGCTTCATCCAAGGTACCGGCATCCTCATGGCCTTGCCGTTGCTCGACTCGATGACTCCGGCCTTCGCCGCGCCGGCGCCAGCCTCGGCCACCCCGGGCGGTAAGCCGCGGCGCATGCTGGGGATCTGCAATAACCTCGGCTTGGTGCCGGATAACTTTTTCCCGAAGGGCGCGGGCGCCAATTATAAGTCTTCGCCGTACCTCGATCTCCTGCAGGAGCACCGCAATGACTTCACCGTCTTCAGCGGCGTCTCGCACCCGGATGTCGACGGAGGCCACCCGGCGGACAATTGCTTCCTCACGGCGGCCCCGCACCCGAGCAGCGGTGGTTTCCGCAACACCATCTCCCTCGACCAGCACATCGCGGAACGCATCGGTCACCTCACGCGCTTCCCGTCGATGACGTTGGGGGTGAACGTTTCGCGCGGTTCGCGCAGCCTCTCGTGGACGGCCGGTGGCATCATGATCCCGACGGAAGAAAAGCCCTCCGTCGTCTTCCGCCGCATGTTCATGGGTGGTTCCGCCGCGGAAATCGCCGCCGCCGAGCGCCGCATGGACTTGGGGCGCAGCATCCTGGACGCCGTCGGCGGTCAGGCCGGCGACCTCAAGCGCACCGTCGGCGCGCAGGATCGCGATCGGTTGGATCAGTATTTCACGAGCGTCCGGGAACTCGAGAAGCGCATGCAGATGTCGAAGGAATGGGAGCGTAAGCCCCGTCCGGTGACGTCTCAGCCCGTGCCGCTCGACCCCGCCAGCCCCAAGGAGTACATGGACAAGGTCCGCCTCATGTACGACATGGCCCGCCTCTGCTTCGAGACCGATTCGTCGCGCACCGTCACGCTCATGCTCGATAGCGTCAATTCGCCCGCCATCGACCTCGACCACGAGCACACGACGACCGACGGTTATCATAACCTTTCGCACCACGGTCGGTCGGCGCAGAAGCTCGCTCAGCTCAAGTCGATCGACGAGTGGCACATGCGTCTCCTCGCCAAGCTCATGTCCGACCTCAAGCACGTGAAGGAAGACGGCGATACCTTGTTGGATCGGACGATGATCCTGTATGGCTCGAACCTCGGCAACGCGAACACGCACGTCACGACGAACCTCCCGACGCTCTTCATGGGCGGAGGGTTCCGTCATGGCCAGCACCTCGCCTTCGACACCGAGCGCAATACGCCGCTCCCGAACCTCTTCGTCTCCATGCTGCAACGCATGGGGATTGACCAAGACAAGTTCGCCTCCTCGACCGGTGCCATGCGCGGCCTGGACCGCGTGGGTTGAGCCTTCCCTGGATGCTGGGCATATTAGGAAAGCATTGTAAGCTTCGCCGAAGGACATAGGCTTTTCCCCATGGAAGTCATCCTGGTCCTGCTGGCGTTTTTGTTTTTGGGCTTCCCCGTCCTGGTGATCGTGCTGTGGACGCGGGTCTCGTCGTTGGAGGACAAACTGAACCGACTCTCCGCGCAATTGACGGCCGCCCCCCAGAAGGCCGCGAAGGATTTGCCTCCGCCTTTGCCGGTGGCGGCCGCCTCGTCCAATCCTGCCCAGTCTGCGGTGGTAGCCGCTCCCGCAACGACGGCGGCTCCCGTGAACTCACCCGTCCCGGTGGCCCCGCAGGTACAAGCGCCGTCGGTTCCGGCGTCCGATCCGCTCGATGCACTTCGCGACATGGGCTTATTGCCGCCGACGGACTTGAAGGGTGAGTTTGCGCTGGGGTCGTGGTGGGCCGTACGCGTGGGGGGTGCCTTGGCGGTCGCCGCGGTGGTCTTCTTGGGTATCTGGCTGAACCTTCGCTCGACTTTGCCGACGTGGGTGCGCTTGGGCGAAATCCTCGCCTTGGGTGGCCTCGGCCTTTGGGGTGGCTACCGGCTGGAGCGAACCCGTCGCGACTTGGGCCGCGTCGTCTTTGCGGTCGGACTCACCGTCTTCCAGTTCGCCGCCTGGGCTTCCTATGGCATGGAGAAGATGCGCGTCCTCGAGACACCCGCGCAGGCCGGCATCTTGCAGTTCTGCGTCGCCCTCGCTGTCGGGGTCGTGGCTTTGGCCCGCAAGGGCAAGCTGATTGGGCAGATATCCATCGTATTCACCACCGTAGCCGTGGCGTTGTCCGAGCAAGCCGGTGCCGATGACTTGATTATCGGGGTGCAGGCGGGGGCCATCGCGGCGCTCGG
>DBCN01000122.1:0-547 GCA_002293065.1 Opitutia bacterium UBA957 | reverse complement strand
TGCAACTTGGCGCCGGCCTGACTTTCCTGTCCCTATGGTTGGCCGATCGCTTCGGTCGCGTCGCCTCCAACTGGGATGAGACTGCGAAGAACGCGTTTCTCTGTGCGGCTTTCTTTGGTCCGGCGGTGCTCGCTGTCTGGTTCGCGGTCGGCAGCGACGATGGTCGCTCCTTGGCCTCTTTGGTCGTCGCGATCGTCGCGGTCGTCGTCGGATTCCTGGAGTTTACCCGTCGGCGCGTCGCCGCGGAAATCCTGCTCTGCTCGGCCTTGGTCTTCGCCGCGGCGGCCGGTGCGTGGAAGGTGGAGCAACGTCTCGTGTGGGCCGTCTGGATCGTGGCGGCGGCTTTGACGCAGCTTATCTACGCGCGGACCCGCAACGCCCTATTGCTTTGGTTGGCCGAGGGCTTGGCGGCCTTGGCGATCATCGCTTACCTCAACCAATCCCCCGTACAGCCTTGGCTGCGCCTGGCCGCTCCGGCGGGCTTGGCGGCCCTGGCCGCTTGGCGCTTCGGGTGGGGGCAGGAATCCAACACCCCGTGGCTCCTGCG
>DBCN01000099.1 GCA_002293065.1 Opitutia bacterium UBA957 | reverse complement strand
GTCGCGGCCGTTCTGGTTCTTCGGGAAGGCGAGGATGTCGCGGATGGAGCTGCGGCCGGCGAGCATGGCGACGACGCGGTCGAAGCCGAGGGCGATGCCGCCGTGGGGCGGGGCGCCGTACGAGAAAGCCTTGAGCATGTAGCCAAAGCGGCTGTCGACGAGGTCCTGCGGGATCTTGAGGATGTCCTCAAAGACGCGCTTCTGGACGGCCGGGTTATGGATGCGGATGGAACCGCCGCCGAGTTCGACGCCGTTGAGCACGATGTCGTAGTGTTGGCCGCGGACCTTGGCCGGGTCGGTGGCGAGGAGGGGTTCGTCTTCCTTGACCGGAGCCGTGAACGGGTGGTGGGCGGAGATGTAGCGCTTCTCTTCTTCGTCCCAGAGCATCAACGGGAATTCGATGACCCAGAGGAAGTTGTACTGGTCGGTCGGCAGGCTGAGGCGGCCCTTGGCCTTGAGCAACGCGGCGGACTCGAGGCGGATGCGCCCGAGGACGTTCGAGGCCTGCTCCCAAGGGGCGGCGGCGAAGAATATGATGTCGCCGTCTTCGATCTTCAGGGCGGTCTTGAGCGCAGCCTTTTCCTCTTCGGAGAAGAACTTCGTGATCGGGGACTTCCACTCGCCGGCTTCCACCTTGATGAAGGCGAGGCCCTTGGCGCCTTGGCTCTTGGCGATCGTCTCCAGGTTGGTCAGCTCGCCCTGCGTGAGGTCGGCGAGGCCCTTGGCGTTGATGGCGCGGACGACCGAGCCCGGCGTGTTGGCGGCGCCGTTGAAGACCTTGAAGGCCGAGTTCTTGAAGAGCGGCGTGAAGTCCTGGATCTCCATCGCGAAGCGCGTGTCGGGCTTGTCGATGCCGAAGCGATCCATGGCTTCCTGGTAGGACATGCGCGGGAAGGGCGTGGGGATGTCGACGCCGAGGGTTTCCTTCCACGTGCGCTTGAGGATGCCTTCGATCAGCTTGTACATGTCCTCGCGGTCGATGAAGGACATTTCCAAGTCGACCTGCGTGAACTCGGGCTGGCGGTCGGCGCGGAGGTCTTCGTCGCGGTAGCAGCGGGCCATCTGGTAGTAGCGTTCCACGCCGGCCACCATGAGCATCTGCTTGTACTGCTGCGGGGATTGCGTGAGCGCGTAGAATTCACCGGGATTGGTGCGGCTCGGCACGAGGAATTCGCGGGCGCCTTCGGGCGTGCTCTTGAAGAGGGTGGGGGTTTCGACTTCGAGGAAGCCCTGTTCGTCGAGTTCGTTGCGGATGGCGCGACCGGCCGCGTGGCGCAGCTTGAGCAGGCCGAGGTTGCGCGGACGACGGAGGTCGAGGAAGCGGTATTCGAGGCGGAGGTCTTCGTTCACCTTGTCGGCCTTGTCGTCGTCCATCGGGAACGGCAGGTCGGCGCAGATGTTATGGACGATGATGTTGGTGGCGACGACTTCGATGGCGCCGGTGCCGAGCTTGGCATTGACGGTGTCGGCGGAGCGGGCGGTGACTTGGCCGATCACTTCGATGACGGATTCGGTCTTCAGGCGCTGCGCGGTCTCCTGCAGGTTGCCCTGGCCAGGACGGAAGACGACCTGGGTGACGCCGGCGCGGTCGCGGAGGTCGACGAAGGTCACGCCACCGAGGTCGCGCTTGGTGTCGACCCAACCCACGAGGGTCACGGTCTGGCCGGCGTCGGCAGGGCGAAGGGCGTTGCAGGTATGGGTGCGGTTCATGGCAGGGTCGGCGGCAAAAGTGAAGGGGTATGGTTACCCCTAAATCCCCCCCTGAAACAAGCATTAACCCCGAGGAAAGGGGGATAGGGGAAGGGGGATACGTAAACGGGAAAGGGGGATAGGGGATGGGGGATAGGGGATGGGATGAAATGGGGGAACGGGGAACGGATATGAGGGTGGGGCGCGGAGCGCCGGCTTCCTGTCCGCTCCCCGGTCTCCCTTTGTTTTAAGCCGCCATGCTTCCGGTTGCCCTTTGGAGGGTTTTGGATGCGATAGGTGTATCCCCATGCGCCGCCCTCGCTTTTCGCTGAGTCTTTTAGCCCTCTGCCTAGGTGTCACGGGAGCCGTCGCCGCCGAGCCCGGGAAGGTCGAGATGGCCGGCTACCTGCTGGTCCCGACCGAACGCGTGCCGGAGACCTACGACGCCGGTTTCTCGATCTACGCCGCCGCCTGGCCGCTGTTGAATCAATACCCCGGCCATCGTTTCCAGACCGGCCTCTTCGGCACCTGGATGCATCCGCAGTATCCCAAGGACGAGAAACCCAAGGATCTTTATAACGACATCGAAGGCGGCCTGGGCTGGTGGCGCGACACGCGCTTCCCGACGACGACG
Organism: Opitutia bacterium UBA957; assembly: GCA_002293065.1. Taxonomy (GTDB): domain Bacteria; phylum Verrucomicrobiota; class Verrucomicrobiia; order Opitutales; family UBA953; genus UBA953. The sequence continues at coordinate 7,695 of DBCN01000099.1, read as the reverse complement.
CCGAAGTTCATCATGGGTGGCGTCGGCGTGAACTTCTACGACATCGCCAACGGACCAGGCTACGGGCGCGGCACCTGGGAAAATCCGCGTGGGCTCTACGGGGTCGCGCAGCTCACGCCTTGGCTGCTGTTCCCGCTCGACGGCCTTAATCTGAAGCAGGGCGTCAACGGCGAACTCTTCGGCTATGGTTACCTGCCGATGCCGTTCGCCCAAGCGAAGGCGAAGACCGAGGGCAAGGACATCCCGACCGGCGGCAACTGCTGGACGCTCTTCCTGAACACGGGGAACTTCAAGGGGCCGGTCTGCTTCTTCACGCCGAACTTCTGGTCGCGCGCGGCCCTCCGCAATCCAGCCGTCGCTGGCCAGATGCTCGATTCCCGTGGCTCGGATCCGAACAAGCATTTCCAGATGGAGACCCAGTACGTCCCTGCCGCGCAGGCCAAGGACGAGAAGGGGGAGACCTATGCGCGGGTGGCGCCGATATCCTTTCCGGTCGGCGCGGATGGCACGACCGTCGTGTTGCATCGGCTGACATCGTATGACCGGCGCGCGCTCTACGACGGCGTGAAGGCCTGGTTTGACGGCGGCCCCGTGGCTACGGGAGCGATCAATCCCGCCGGCGCCTATCTCCAGAACTTCAAGAACAACGGCGGCTCGACCTGGAGCATCTACAAGCAGGGCACCAAGCGGGAGGCCAAGCCGGGGCTCGCCTGGAAATCCTTCGCCACGCCGCACTCACCCGATCCAGCCACGTATGGCTATAAGTGGGACGATAAATTCGTCTCGCGCGGTACGCCCGGTCTCGTGACGCTGCCTCAGTATTACCGCTTCGGCGCCGGCGGGAAGAACGGTCAGTGGACCCCCGTGAAGGCCGCCGACGTCCCGGCCGCGACCGGCTTGGCGCAGATGAGTTTCAACCCCCCGGTGGAGAAGCCGCAGTTGCCGCGCGAGACCCAGCCAGGTGAACAGACGACGTGGAAGGTGCCCGGTCCGAAGGCTGGTCCCTTTAAAGCCCAGCTCGGCGATGGCAGCGTCGTGACTTATTATTGGTATCGTTTCGCCGACCAGCCGGCGATCCTCAACGCCGACCTCACCCAGGCCGAGCGCGAAGCCATGCAGGTCAAGGTCGAGAAGTTGCACCGTGCGTGGACCAAGGACCGCGAGTACCTCGCCCCGCCCACCGTCGGCAAACTCGCCGACCTCGATCCCGCGCAGGTCGTCACGCCGCCCAAGGGCCTCGAAGTCGGCTACGTCCCGATCGCGACGCGCCAGGAGTTATTGGTCGCCCCGACGAAGTAAGCCTCGTTCAGCGCTTCTCGAGATCGGCCTGTTCGACGGGCTCGACGTGCGCCAAGTGGTCGGAGGGTTTCTTGCCCGTGAGCACCTTGTGGAGGCACCAGACGAACAGCGCCGTCACGCCGCCCACCGAGATGAGCATGAAGAGGAGTCCAGCGGTAGTCATAAATATTGGGAGGCTGGCTTAGCGTGCATCCCAGCGTTTGCCGGCGCGGTGGATGAGCAGGGCGGAGAAGAGGCCGAACAGGAGGAGGAAGAAGGCCGTGAGGCGGGCGACGCCGCTGGCGGGGTGGTTAGGGCCACCCACCAGGTCGAGGATGGGCTCGGTCGGGGTGAAGAGCGGGGCCGTGAACGAGAGGTTCCAGCCCGCCACGTTCTTGAGCACGAACATCGCGAAGATGGCGGTCAGGAAGGCCGGGGAAACCCAGCGGATGACGAACTTGAAGATACGCGGGATGCGGATGTCCGCGCCGTGGTGGGCTTCCGTCCAGCCGCGTTCGGTCCCGAAGGCAAAGTTGAAGACGTAGATCAGCAGCGTGCCTTGGAGGAAGATGCCGATGTCGCCGATCCAGAAGTCCACGGTCGAAAGGGCCTTGAGGCCTTCGCTGAACCAGACGACCAGGGTGCAGCCGACCGCGGTGACGAGGCCGAGCAGGGCGACGGAGCCGCGGCGATCTAGCCCCAAGCCTTCTTCCAGGAAGGCGATGCCCGGCTGCAGCATCGACAGCGACGAGGTGATGGCGGCGATGAAGAGCAGGGTGAAGAAGAGGCCGCCGAAGAGGTGTCCGTAAGGCATGCCAGCGAAGACTTGCGGCAGGACGTTAAACCCCAGGGCGAAAGTACCACCGGCGACGGCGGAGGCGCCGAGAAAGGCGAAGGCCGCCGGGACGGTGATGAGTCCGCCCAAGCCCACTTCGCAGAACTCGTTGGCGGCGGTGGCCGTCAGGCCGCTCAGCACCACGTCATCGTTCTTCTTGAGGTAGCTCGCGTAGGTGATGATCACGCCGAAGCCGACCGACAACGTGAAGAAGATCTGGGAAGCCGCCTTCAGCCAGACGGCGGGGTTGGAGAGGCCCTGCGCGATGTCATGCGGATTCCACATGTAGCCGAGGCCGTTCCAGACGCTGAGCTCCGGCTTGGCGGGGTCGGGGGTACCGAGGGTGAGCACGCGCACCAGCAAGACGAGGGCGATGACGATGAGGAGCGGCATGCCCCAGTTGCAGATGAATTCGATGCCCTTCGACAGCCCGCGGTAGATGATGACGAAATTCAGGATGAAGACGCCGATGAAGAAGAGGAACGGCGCGGATAGTCCAAGGATGGCGCCGTCGGCCTTGAGGCCCGTCGTCTGGGCGAAATGCGCGGCATACGGGGCGGAGTCCTTGCCGAGGTCGAGCCCGCCGGTGAAGCTGCTCCAGGCGTAACCGAGGCACCAGGATTCAATGACGACGTAGTAGAAGTAGACGCCGACGGGGATGATGAAGCCGAGGAGTCCGAGGTACTTGCCCCAAGGCTTCCGGATGATGGCGTGGAAAATGCCAGGCGAGGAGTTGTAGCCTTGCGTGCCGCCGAACCGACCGAGCGTCCACTCGACCCAGCAGATGGGGAGGCCGACGACGAGCAGTGAGATGAAGTAGGCGATCAGGAAGGCGCCGCCGCCGGTTTCCTTGTCGGCGACGAGGCCGGGGAAGCGGAGGAAGTTGCCGAGTCCGACGGCGCTGCCGGCGACGGCCATGATGACGCCTATCTTGGAACTCCAGGCTTCGGTTTTCTTTTGGGTCATGGGTGGGGTTAGGTAGGTGTTAAGCGAGAGGAGGGTGGAGGGCAAGGCGAGGCATCGGCATGACGTTCCTTTAGACGGGCATAAAGTCGCCCAAATCGCCTAAAAACAGCCTCACCCATTATCCTCGCCCTTTGCGTTTAGGTTCTACACGTTGCTGTAATGCCATTTGCTTCCTTAGGCCTAGACGCCTCCATCCTCAAAGCGGTCGCCGACCAGGGTTACACTGAACCCACGCCGATCCAGAAGGCCGCCATCCCGTCGGTCATCGAAGGGGTCGACGTCATTGGCATCGCCCAGACCGGTACCGGTAAGACGGCCGCCTTCACGCTGCCTTTGCTCACCCGCCTGCTCCGTACGGCCAACAATACCCACAAGGGCCGCGTCCGCTGCCTGATCCTGGCCCCGACCCGTGAGCTCGTCGTCCAGATCGCCGAGAACGTGGCTGCCTACTCTCGCTACTCCGGCGCGGTCGTCGCCACCTGCTATGGTGGCGTCAGCGAACGCCCGCAGATCGCCGCCCTCCGCAGGGGCTGCGACTTCCTCATCGCCACCCCGGGACGCTTGCTCGACTTGGGTAGCCAAGGCCATGGCGACTTCTCCGCGGTGGAGTGCCTCGTCCTCGACGAAGCCGACCGCATGCTCGACATGGGCTTCCTGCCGGCGATCAACACGATCGTCCGCGCGCTCCCGCCTGAGCGCCAGACCTTGATGTTCTCGGCCACGCTCTCCCGCGAGATTGAGACCCTGACCAAGCAGTACCAGCGTTCGCCCAAGCTCATCGAAGTCGGCCGCCGCTCCAACCCCGCCGAAACCGTCACCCAGCTCCTCTTCGAGTGCCCGGGTGCGCTCAAGCAGGTCATGCTGCACCACCTTCTCAAGGACGAAGCCATGAACATGGTCCTCGTCTTCGCCCGCACCAAGCACGGCGCCGACCGCGTCTGCCGCAAGCTCGACGGCGACGGCATCTCCTGCGCCGCCATTCACGCGAACCGCTCGCAGGCCCAGCGCCAGCGTGCCCTCCAGGCCTTCAAGAACGGCGAAATCCGCGTCCTCGTCGCGACCGACATCGCCTCGCGCGGTATCGACGTCGATGGCATCAGCCACGTCGTCAACTTCGACTTCCCTGACCAGATCGAAGACTACGTGCACCGCATCGGCCGCACCGGCCGCGCGCTCTCCACGGGCACCGCGATCACCTTCATCACCCGCGAAGACCTCGGCGACCTCCGTCGCCTCGAGCGCATCGTCGGGAAGCACCTGCACTGTGGTAAGCTCCCGGGCTTCGACTACACGCAGCAGGCTCCGGCCCGCACCCCGGAAGATTTCCAGCGTCACCAGGACCCTCGCGCCGGCGCGCACCACAGCGAACGCGAAGGCCGCCCGCAGGGTGGTCGCAATGGCGGCTACCGTGCCGCCCAGGGCAGCTACCGTCCGTTTGGCCGTCCCGGTACCCGCCGCTCGGGCGGCCCTAAGTAAGCCTTGGCGAAGTTCGAAGAAGCCCGGTCTCCCCGGGCTTTTTTGTGCCTACGACCAAGGCCCTTGGTCCCGGTTTAACCCGCCGGTCGTTCCAATGGGGTAGCGCGTTTAGTGGATACGCGAACCCGGGGAGCGCGAAACCCTGGAGGATAAACAATTAACTTTCGGCGCCGACCGGTTTTCAGTAGACGACATCATGCGACTAATCCTCCCCGGCCGCTGGATGCCCTTCGTCGCCCTGTTGATGATGGCGCTGGCGCCGCTGAGCGCCGCCGAAGCCGCCAAGCCCAACATCATTTTTGTCCTCTTCGATGACCTCGGCTACGGCGAGCCGCCGAGCTATAATCCGAAGTCAGCCCTGCGCACGCCGAACCTCGATAAGTTCGCCACGCAAGGGATGCGGTTCACGGATGCGCACACGGCCGCGGCGGTTTGTACCCCGACTCGCTACGGCGTCCTCACGGGACGCTATCCGGCACGCATCGGGCAGTTCGGCGTGCTGACCACGTTCTCCAAGCCGATCATTCCTCCGGGTCGCCCGACCGTGGCGTCGTTGCTCAAGTCTCAGGGCTACGCGACGGCTTGCATCGGCAAGTGGCACCTCGGCATGGATTGGGTGGCCGGCAAGCCGGGGAGCGAAAAGGAAGTGCCGATCGGGGCGAAGACGACCGGCGGTCCGAATGCGCTCGGCTTTGATTACTTTTGCGGCTTCACGCACGCGCGGAACATCGGTACCATCATCGAGCAGGACCAAGTCGTCGCCCATGTGGCGCCGGTGGAAAACCAGCCGCTGATGGCGAAGAAAGCGCTGGAGTGGCTCGACCGAAGGAAAGCGGGCGAGCCGTTCTTCCTCTACTTCCCGGTCGGCATTCCGCATGAGCCCAACGTGCCCTCCGAGGAATTCATCGGAAAGAGCGGCGCCAAGGACCTGGTGAAGAACGACCCGAAGTATGGCGACTGGCTTTTCGAGGGCGACGCCTTCTTCGGCCGGATTCTTGAAGCGCTGGAGCGGAATCACCTCGCGGAGAACACCCTCATCATTGTCACCAGCGATAACGGGGCCGAACATCGCATCTACGAGCCTTTACGTGAATCCAAGCGGAGCATCTATGAAGGCGGGCATCGGGTTCCGTTCATCGTGCGCTGGCCGGGCAAGGTGAAGCCTGGCACGGTGAATGACCACACCGTTTGCCTCAACGACCTCATGGCCACCGCCGCTGAGGTCACGGGCGCGAAGGTCCCCGCTGGCGCCGGCGAGGACAGCGTGAGCTTGGTTCCCGAATTGCTCGGTACCGCGAAGGACGGCGTACGCGAAGCCACCATCCATCAGTCCGCCGCGGGCGATCTGGCCCTTCGGCAGGGCCCTTGGAAGCTGATTTTCCACAAGGACGGCCGGCGCGAACTCTTCAACCTGCAGGTCGACTTGAGCGAAACGACCAATGTGAGCGCGGCGAACGGGGAGATCGTCCGTTCGATGACCACGCTCATGCAGCGCTATATCGCCGATGGTCGCAGTACGGTGGGGTTGGCGCAGAAGAATGATTTCAACCTCTCCATCGGTGCCCGTGAAACCAAAGATAAAGGTAAGAAGAAAGACCCCAAGGCGGCCGCAGCGATGAAATCGACGGCCGAGCAGGCGCGCGAAATGGCTTTGGCTGCGGATGCTTCCTTTGATTAAGCCCAGAATTCGAGACCGAGGTAAGGGGACACCCGGTCTAAAGGGGGAGCTTAGGCGGCTCTGTCCGTGTGCGGACGCGACGCAGTCGCGCCCCTACCAAAGAGGCAACTAGGACAGCACGTGGTGCTGTCCCTGCCTGTCATTGACCGAGCTCGATCGACTTCACGCGCGCGCTGGTGGTCTGCGGGGAGATCGTGAGCGTGGCGCGGTGGTAGGCGCCGTCGTAGCCCGCCTTGGGGAGGGGGATGACGAGTCGGCGCATCTGGCCATCGGCGACGAGCGGTAGCGCCAGCTGGATATCCGTGCCGCCCGTATTCAAAGGATGTCTGCTGAGCGTGAGGGTCGCCTTGGCCCCTTCGCCGCTGAGGGCTGCCTCGATGGTCAGCGTGGTTGCTTGTTCGGCCTGCCAGAAGGTGAGGGGGCTGAGCGCGCGCAGGGGGGTCTTGCCGTCCGGGCGCAGATCGAGTTCGCCGCGGATCGGCCAGCCTGCATACGTGCCGACGCCCGCATAGAACCAGCCTTGGCGGTCGGAGGTGAAGCGCCAGCGCGGGGCTGGGGGGTGACGCATGGCGGCCACCTCTTGGGCGCGCGTGCGGATGGTCTTCAGGTTGCCCACCACGAGTTCGTAGTCATACTCGTAGCGGATATCGTGATCGAGGATCTCCTTGCCTTGCCCGGCCAGATAGCCCGTGGCATTCGCGCGCGAATCATTGGGCCCCGGTTGGCCGGCGAAGCCCCCCGTGTGGTCGGTGCGGAAGGGCGTGATGAGGCCGATGCCTTCATCGGCGGCATTGAGCAAGGCGGACCAATGCTCCGTCGCTTCCCAGTAGACCCACGGGTGTTTCGTCTTGGATTTCGGCTGCTCGGTGATGGCTTCGCCCGTGAAGGGGCGGGTGCCGACGTAGCTGACGACGCGGAAGAAGGAGCCGTTCGCATAGAGCGCGGGGAGTTCCTGCTGGCGGGCGGCGTAGCGCGTGCGGTCGGAGCGAGCGTTGGTCAGGCGGGAGCGCACCTTCACCCAGGTGCCTTCGAGTTCGAGCCAGGAATCGAAGGTGCATTCGGCTGGTACGTTGTTGAGCGGCCACTGCATCGGGATGCACGTCACGTGCAGCTTCTTGCCGTCGTTTTCGTGGGCGATCACCTTGGACGGGTTCTTGAAGTCATCGCCGGTCTGGATCGGATTCCAGCCGAGGTGTTTCCAGTGCGCGGAAGGGGACTGCCCTTTCTCCGTGTACGGCACGGGTCCGGAGTAAAAGGACATCTGCACCTGCCGACCGAGGTCGTAGTTGTTGATCAGGTTACGACCGCCCTTGGGCGCTAGGTAGACAATAGCCCCGCCGTGGTTGAGGTCGACCCCGACGCGGATGATGCCGTTGTCGAGGTAGCTCATCTTCGCGCCGGGCGGCAGCTCTTCGGCCGCCGGGTCGGCGGCGAACGCCAGCGTCGCGAAGGCCAGCAAGGA
>DBCN01000010.1 GCA_002293065.1 Opitutia bacterium UBA957 | reverse complement strand
TGTCGGTGCAGAAGTCGAAGCCGTATTGCCGGGCGAGCTTCGGCGTGAGGTGCTGCTGCGGCAGATGCCACTTGCCCGTGATGCCCGTGCGATACCCGCCCGCCTTCAGCGCCTGCACGAGCGAATAACCGCCGGGCTGCACCGGATCCGGCAGCCGTGCGCCTGCCGCTGCCTCTCCGGCGAAGCCATCAGCAGGCACTCCGTCTGGCAGAGGCGCGAGCGGCTCCCGCATGAGCGCGTAAGGATGCACGCCGGGCACATTGTCCGTGCGCCCGTGTCGTCCGGCGAACTGCCCGGTCATCAGCGTGGCACGGCTCGGCCCGCACACCGGCTCGGTGTAGGCGCGGGAGAAGAGCATGCCCCCCTTCGCGATGCGATCCATGTGCGGCGTCTGGAGGAGCTTGTTCCCCGTCACGCTCGGCCCGGCGTAAGGCATGTCATCGACGAGGATGAAGACGATGTTGGGCTTTTGCTTCGGCGCATCGGCGGCGTGCAGCGCGGCCAGCGGCGCGAGCAGCAGGGTGGCGAGAAGAGTGAGGGTGAGGAGGTGTCTCATGGTCAGTCGAGGTACGCGAACTCGTTGGCGTTCAGCAGGGCGCGGCAGAGCGCGAAGAGGCCCTGTTCGTTGACCAGGCTTACGGCCGCCTGGCGTTCGCTCGCGGTCGGAGCGCGTTGGAAGGCGAGCGTGAAGGCGCGGTCGACGCCGGCGACGCCCGGGCCGCCTTCGTTCTCGACGCGGGTGGCGAGGTGCCTCGCCTGGCGGAGCATGAACTCATTGTTGGACAACGCCAGGGCCTGCGTCGCCGTGGTGGTGCGATTGCGCGCAGGCGTCAGGTTGGCCGGATCGGGGCAGTCGAGGGCCGCCATGAAGGTGTGCGGGGTCGTCCGGACGACGAAACGGTAGATACTGCGGCGCCAGAGCTCAGGTTTGTCCGGCGAGACGTAGTTGTAGATCGGGGCGTAGGCCTCGACGTAATCGAAATCCTTGAAGCCCGGTCCGCCCATGGTCAGGTCGAGCTTGCCGCTCACGGCGAGGACGGCGTCGCGTAAGGACTCGGCGTCGAGCCGACGGGGATTCTGCCGCCAGAGGAGGCGGTTCGAGGAATCGAGCCCGGCGGCCTTGGGGTCCTGGGCGAGCGACGACTGTCGGTAGGTTGCGCTCATCACGATGAGGCGATGGACGGGCTTGAGGCGCCAGTCGTTACGCCGGAGTTCTTCGGCGAGCCAGTCGAGGAGTTCAGGATGGCTGGGGCGATCGCCTCCCAGGCCGAAATCGCTCGGGGTGGTCACGATGCCTTGCCCGAAATGGTGGTGCCAGAGGCGGTTGACGATCGTGCGGCGCGTGAGGGGGTTATCGGGATGCGTGATCCACTCGGCCAAGGCGCGGCGTCGTTCGCCCTCGGGCCGGTCGTTGCCGCCCAGCTCGGGCGGCGCATGCTTAACCCAACCGAAGGCCGTGGGCGTGACCTCTTCGCCGAGGTCCTCCGGATTGCCACGTCGGTTCACCTTGATGACCGGAATCTCTTTCTGCGGTACGGCCGCATAGACCATCGCCGGAGCCTTCAGCTGCTTGACGGCGGCATCGGCCGCCTTGGCCTCGGCGCGCAGGGACTTCAGCCTTTCGGCGTCAGCTGAGGACAGCTGCGACTCCTTCGACGTGGGCTCAAGCTTCGGGTCTCCGATGAAGAGCAGGTCGCTGCCGATGCCGTCGCCGCCGTCCGTCGCGACCAAGGTCAGCGTCCGGGCGTCGGCAGGAATCGGAACATCGAGCGCGACGGTCTCCTTCTTGCGCAGCCTGAGCCGTTGGAACTTGATCTGTTCGTCGACGAAAACGGTGAGGTCGGCCTTGGTTTCGGCGGCGGTTTCGGAGGCGCCGAAGCCGACCACCCCGGTCAGGCGGCCCTCCCGGAGGCCGCTGAGACGGCGGATCTTCTCCAGGTCGAAGGTGATCCCGCCATTGGCGTGCAGCCCGAGGAGGGTTCGCCCCTTGGCGGCATAGTCGATGCCGTCGAGCTTGGTGGTACGCTGGCCTTGCAGCGGCCGGTTGGCGATGGTGTCCCAGGCGTAGCCGCTGGTCTTGGGTAGGCCTTTGAGCACGGTGCGGTCGTCCACCTTGATGTCGGCCTTGCCATCGGGCAGGAAGACTCCGAGCACGCCCGGCACCTTGGCGACCCTCTGCAGGACGTTGGCGCGGATGTCCCGTAGGTAATGCTGCTCCTTCTTGGTGATTTCGCCGTTGCTGCGGTCGATGCCGGTTCCCACGGGCAGCAGGGAGGCGAGGGCGAACCCTTCGCCGCTGAGCCGGGCGATGTCGGACCTTAGTTCGGAGAGACGTTTTTCAAACGACGCCTTCTCGCGGTCGTAGCGCACCTGCTCCTTTGGGTCGACGTGGCGGTCTTCCCGTTTCACGCCGGCGAAGATCGCCCAGAGTCCGTAATACTCGCGCTGGGTAATCGGGTCCAATTTATGGTCGTGACAGCGGGCGCAGTTCATCGTCACCGCCATGGTCGAGGTCACCACCTGCGTGACCATGTCGTCGAGGTCGCCTGCCCGGGCGGCGCGCTTCAGCATGTCGCTCTTGGTCTCGACCTGTCCGACGAAGTCCCACGGGCCCGCGGCGAGGAAGCCGGTGGCGATGATGGCCTCCGGGTCGGCGGGGGTGAGGACGTCGCCGGCGATCTGCTCGCGGATGAAGCGGTCGTAGGGCTTGTCCGTGTTGAGCGAGGCGACGACGTAGTCGCGGTAGCGCCAGGCGTTCGGGCGGAGCTGGTCACGTTCGAAACCATGCGTGTCGGCATAGTGGGCGATATCGAGCCAGTGGCGGGCCCAGCGTTCGCCGTAACGAGGAGAGGCCAGCAGCTCGTCGACCAGCTTCGCGTAGGCGTCCGGAGAATCATCCCGGACAAAGGCCTCGACGCGTTCGGGGGAGGGCGGCAGGCCGTGCAGGTCGAAGCTCAGGCGGCGGATGAGGGTGCGGCGATCGGCTTCGGGTGACATGCGCAGGCCGGCGACCTTGAGTCGGGCGGATACGAAATCATCGACGGACTTCGCCGTCCCGAAGTCCTTGCGAAGCGGCTGTACCGACCAATGGTCGAGACGCGGATCACGGCGGGCGGCCTGGTCGGCGGCGTTCTCCGGCCAGACGGCGCCCTCGGCGATCCACTGCCGGACCTTCTCCGTCTGGGCGGACGTGAGCGGTTCGCCTTTAGGCGGCATCTTCGTTTCCGCGTCCTGGGTCGTGATGCGATCGAAGAGCAAGGACTTGGCCGGATCGCCGGCGACGAAGGCCGGGCCGGATTCACCGCCCTTCACGGCGTGCATCTTGGCATCGAGGCGAAGGTTAGCCTTCACTTTCTTCGATCCATGGCACTCCACGCACCGTTCCTGGAGGAGTGGGCGGATCTCCCGGTCGAAGTCTACGGCCGCGCCCAGGCTGGCCACGGCGAGCATCAGGAGGGGGATGGCGGGGAGTCGGGTCATGGGGAGGCGGGTGGGGCCAACCTTTTCTCATTCTACTCTCCTTCTGACAGACTACTACGCCCGATGTTTCAAAGGGCGGCACTATCGTCTCACCTTGGCTGGCTACTTCGCCAGCACTTCGACCTGGTTGATCTTTCCCTTGAGGTAGGGTCGGAGTCCGGCCTGGGTCAGGCGTTTGCCCGCCCCCTCGTCGCCTTTCAGATGGGTGTCGAAGAAGAGCAGGGTGGCGGCTCGGGTGACCGGCTGGACGTCCTCGCGGGTCGGCGAAGGGGTAGCCTTGCGGTCCGCCCCCGTGGAGTCCGTGAAGTCCAGATGCTTGGCGCCGTTCAGCCATACGAAGCGATGTCCGCCGGCCGGCCACATGGAGAACGCTTCCTTCCGGTTCTCGGCCGAAAGGCCGTTCTGCTGCTTGTCGAGCGTGCCGGAGACGCCCAGCAGCGGCACCTGCAGGCTGCCGAAGCTTTCGCGGATGAAGAAAGGTTCGCCGACGCCCTGCGGAGAGAGCGCCACGCCGCAGTCGACGCGCGGATCGCGCTGAGAGGCTCCGAGTCCTTTGCCGGGCGGGATCGTCGGGACGATCCAGTCGAGCGCCGGACGCATCCCGCAGACGACCATGGTGGTGAACGCGCCGTAGGAGTGTCCCATGATGCCGACATGCTCGAGGTCAAATCGTCCCTTCAGTCTGGGGTGGGATTGGTTCCAGCTTTCGGCTTGGTTCAGGACGAAGGTGATGTCCTGCGGTCGGTCCATGATCTCCGCGGAGTCATGGATCATCGACTCAAGGTTCTTCATCAGCTGAAGTCCTTCGGTCATCTTTTCGCGATTACTGCCGACGTGCTCCACGCAGAGGACGACGTAGCCATGCGTGGCGAGATGTCGCGCTTGCGCGAAATGGGTGTCGAGGTCGCCGCCCGCCCCGTGCGAAAGGATGACGACGGGGCACTTGGAATCGCCGACGGGAAGATGGACTTTGACGGGCACCTTGCGGCCAGCGCCGCTTTTTTCGGCGCGCCGCTCGCCGAAGATCCTGCGGATGCCTTTTTGGGCCTCCGAGGCTTGTCGGCGGCTGGCGTCGACGAGCTCGGGGAAATCGAGCTCAGCGGTCTTATGCGGTCCGGACGCGGAAGGGTCGACGGCGGCGAAGGCTAGCCCGGCGATGACCGTGAGGATAAACGAAAGAAGGGGTGCTTTCCGTCGCATGGACATAGTCTGTCACGAGCCTCTTGACCACCAAGCCCGAAGTAAGTCGATAATCGGGCGTAGGCATGTCCTAATCGGCAAGGCCGGCCCCTTTCTGTATCTGTGCTCAGCGCGAGCGGAAGACGTCGCTGGTCAGGCACTCGACGACCAGGCTGCGCAGGCCGAGGCCCTGCTGCTTGACCTTGTCGTGGATACGGTCGACGGCGAATTCGTCGGCCGGCTCCATGAGGCGGCCGGTGCTGTAAGCGAGGAGCGAGCGGATGAGGTGGCGGGTGAACATCTCGTCACGCTTGTCATGCAGGATATCGCGGAAGCCGGCGAAGTCCTTGTAGGTCTCGCCGGAGGCGAATTCCCCGGAGGTGTCGATCTTCGGCGCCGGGCCCTTCTTGGGCTTCGCGTAGTTCACGCGCCAGCGGCCGACGGCGTCGAAGGATTCCAGGCTGAAGCCGAGCGGGTCGATCTTACGGTGGCACTCGGCGCAGGCGCGGTCGGTGCTATGCTTGGCGAGGCGCTCGCGGATGGTGGTCGTGCCGCTGACATCCGGTTCGATGGCCGGCACGATGTCGGGAGGGGGCGGGGGCTTGATGCCGAGGATGTTCTCGCTGACCCACGCGCCGCGGGTGACGGGCGAGGTCTCGACGCCATTGGCGCTGACCGTGAGCACGGCCGCCATGCCGAGCAGGCCGCCGCGATGAGAGTCTCCCTTGAGGCTGATCTTCTGGAAGCCATCGGCCAGGCGCAGGGTCTTCTGTTCGGGCAGGTCGTAGAGCTTGGCGAGTTTCTTATCGATGAAGCTATGGTCGGCTTGGAGGAACTGGTTCACCGGGCGGTTCTCCTTGAGCATGTCGCGGAAGAACAGGCGCGCCTCGGTTTTCATCGAGGCGGGCAGGTCCTCGGCGTAGTAAGCTCGATTCGTCTCGCGGGGCGGCGGCATGCCGCCGAGGTCGCGCATGTTCAGCCAGCTGTCCAGGAAGCCGTCGACGAAGCCTTCCAGTCGGGCATCGGCCAGCAGGCGGTCGATCTGCTTCTTCAGTTCGGCGTCGTCGGTGAGCTTGCCCGCCGCCGCGGAGGCGAACAGGGCTTCGTCGGGCGTCGTGGCCCAGAGGGCGTAGGCGAGGCGTGTGGCGAGATCATGGGGCCGCAGGCGGCGGTCGTTCTCCTGGGTGACCTCGCTCAGGTAGAGGAAGGAAGGGGAGCAGAGGATCAGCTTCACCGCGTCCAGCGCCGCCTGGCGCGGGCTGGCTTTTTCGGCGAGGCGCTGCTCATACAGCTTGCGGATGGGGGCGCGGTCGGCGTCCTGCAGTGGGCGACGGTAGGCCTTCGTCGCGAAAGCGAACAGCTGGTCGTGCGCGCGTTCCGGTTTGAAGCCTTCCGGTCCGAACACGGCGATCTCTTCGGCGCCGCCGACCGGCTCGGCCACCGGGCCTTGGACGACGATCTCGCTGATGCGGATATGCGGCAGCTTGCCTTCGCGGAGGATGTGAGAGCGGCCGACGCCGGAGGAGCCGACGGGGGTCGAGAATTCCTTCTCGTAGCGCTTATTGATCGTGATGACCGAGGCGCGCGATTCGTACGGGCCGTTCGGGAAGATGAAGCGCGGCGTCTGGCCGGCTTCGAGCCAGACTCGGAACTTGAGGCGGGTCGGGGTGTTGTCGGGCACCACGCTGCTGGCGAGCAGCGGTTCGATGGCCTGCGGGTAATGGATATGGCCCTTGGTGATATCGCCGGGCACGACGCCGAGGATGAACGGCTCCGAGAGGTCTATGCCGAAGATGGCGGGATCGTAATGGGTGTCGCGGTGCAGGGCCGCCGCTTCGACTTCGATGTCGTAGAGGCCGGAGACCGGCACGCCCTGTCGGAAGTCCTCGATGTGTCCGTAGCCGCCCTGACGGGTGTCGGTGTTCGGCTGTTCGTAGAGGTTGAGGTAGCGGAAATTGAAGGCGCTTTTGTGCGAGCCTTGCAGTTCCTCGTATTGGACGAAGTTCTTGTTGAAGCGCCAGGTCTGCGGCGCGGTGGCCGGCTTGCCCAGACGGGTCTCGACGAGGCGGTTGGCGGACTGGAAATACTGGTCGACGAGGAAACCGGAGGTCACCAGCGACTGGCCGATTGTGTCGAGGTGACGGGCGGTCTTCTCCTTCGGGAAGTCGGCGGTCAGGCCGAGGGTGTCGACGCGACGACCGAACAGGGTGGCGAGGGTGTTCTCGTATTCGCGGTTAGAAAGCCGGCGGAGGACCGTGCGGGAGCCGGTGCTCTGGAGCGTAGCCTGGGCCGCGGCGGTGCCGGCGCGCAGCGCGCGGATGGCCGCGAGGCGTTCTTCGTCGGTCGGCTGGTCGGCCTTCTTCGGCGGCATCTCCCGCAGGGTCAGCTGGTCGATGATATCGCGGGCCTCGATGACTTCCGGCAGCGTCTTCAGCGGCAGCGTGAACTTGTCGAAGGAGCGGTCGCCCTTCTGGACGTCGGCCGCGTGGCATTCCAGGCAGTAGCGGCTCAGGAACTGCTCGACCTGCTTGGCGGGCGTCTCGGCGGCGGACAGGGTCGCGGCCGACAGGATCGCGGACACGGCCAGTAAGCCGTGTCGGCGGGATACCAAGGTTAGGAATACCGGAAGCAGGCTCACGACCGCGATGTGCTGAGGCTTAGGCGAAACGCCCCGTGCTGCTGCCGAAGGCTTCCGTTTCGACGCCCATCTTCTGGGCGATGTCGACGAAGAGATTGCAGAGCGGGACCTTGTGCTTCACCTCGCGCGAGACTTCGCGGAACGTGCCGTGCTTGTAGCCGCCGCCGGCGAGGAAGATCGGGAGGTCGGTGTTGCGGTGCGAGTTGGCGTCGCCCATGCCGCTGCCGAAGAGCACCGTCGTGGAGTCGAGCAGGGTGCCGTCGCCGTCGTTCATCTGCGCGAGGCGACCGACGAACTTGCCATACTGCGCGATCTGGTAGCGCTCGAGGCTGATCAGGTGGGCGATCGACTCGGGGTCGTTGCCGTGGTGGGAAAGGCCGTGGTAGTCCTTCTTGATGCCGAGATGCTGCGGCATGAAGTCGCCGCCGATCTCCAGCGTGGCGATGCGGGTGCTGTCGGTCTGCAGGGCGAGCGCGATCAGCTCATACATCAGCGGCAGGTCGTCGACCGGGTTGCGGTTGGCCGGCTTGCCGAAGGGCGCCGCCGGCTTCGGGAGGTGGGTCCAGCGCTGGCGCAGTTCGAGGCGCTTCTCGACGTCGCGGACGGAGGTGAAGTATTCGTCGAGCTTGGCCTTGTCCTCCTGGTTCACCTGGCCGGAGAGGCGCTTGGCCTCCTCGCGCACGGAGTCCAGAATCGAGGCCTGCACGCGGTTGTCCTGTTCGCGACGCTTGCGGCGTTCGGCGGAGTCGCTGACGAAGAGCTTGTCGAAGAGTTCGGCGGGGTTGGTGATCGGCGGGACGCGCACGCCGGCCTTCGTCCAGGCGATCTGACAGCCGCCGTGGATGCCGCCTTCGGAACCGACGGTGAGCGAAGGGAAGCGGGTCTGGTGGCCGATCTCTTCGGCGAGGAACTGGTCGAGCGAGACGTTACCGTCCGCGCGGTTCTGCGCTTCGGAGTTGAGCACGCCGGAGAGGAAGGAGTGCACCGCGAAGTGGCCGCCCTTGACGCCGTGGTCGAGGCCGCGGAAGACGGTCATCCGCTCGCGCTGTTCCCAGACGGGTTCCAGCAGGGTCGTCTTTTCGAAATCGCGACCGGCGGTCTTCGGGAAGAGCTGCTTGGTCTGGTAACCGAGCAGGTTGCCGATCGCCACGAAGCGACGGGCGCCGATGCCGGCTCCCTTGGACGTCTGGACGGTAGGGTTGCCGCTGAGGGCCTTCGCGCTGAGCGAACACAGTCCCGGCAGGGCCAAGGTGGCGCCGAGGGAGCGGAGGATGAAGCGGCGGCGATTCATGTCAGGGGCTGGCTAAAGGGGGTGGTGATACTTTGCGATAGGCCGGCTTCCCGAAGCGAGCCTTTCCTTGGTGGGGTAGGGCCTGTTTTTTTGGGGGTATGCGTCGCCATTATTGACAGCCCACGGCGTCCTAAGTTCCACCGGTGCCTCCTTGGCCCAGCTGATCACAGGGGCCGGAAATACTCAATATAGCCGATCATCATCTCGTCGACGGTCTGGGAACCCCATTTTACCAACTTGGACGGGTCCGGATTGGCCTTGTTGCCGGTGCTGTTGTCGAAGACCGCCGTGATCTTCATGGTGCTGCCCTGAGGGATGAGCTTCGGTTGCTTGTAGTCGTAACGGAGCTGCCAGTTGAAATCGTAGCGGGGGATGTCCAGCAGGGTCTCCGTCTTGCCGTCGGCGTAGGTCACCTCGTATTTGAAGGCTGCTCCGCGGGTGTGCATATGCGGCATGAAGCCCATGATCGGCATGTCGAAGGGGACCCTCTGCGAATGCGTTTCGACGTGTCGCGCGGCGCCAGGCGGGATCGAGAGCCGCGGATTGGCCAGCGGCGCGGTCCGGACCTCGTTCGAGGGAGGTTGCTTCGCGAAGACCAGGCCCATCTTGAGGCGTTCCTTCTTGGCCTTGCCGCTCGGCGTGTAATGGATCTGGAAGCTCACCTTGGCTCCCGCAGGCATCTTTCGGGCGAAGCCCTCGGGGTAGACGCAGGCGCCGTTGCCGGGCACATAGATCGCCCAGTAGCCCTCCCGGCCTTCGTCCGCCTTGCGCACCTCGGATCCTTTCTCATGCACCCGCACGATGACATGGTGGACGACGTCCCGTTGGCTCGGCAAGATCTCATAGGCGGAGACCCAGCGGTCTTCCTTTAGCTCGGTCTCCACGATGTCGTTGGCGTAAGGCATGAAGCCGTCGGCCTTGATGTCATAGGCTTTGCTGAGTTGCACGACTAAGTCGGGTTTCCCGATGCTCCACTCGGCGGGGTAGCGGCGCTTCGCAGGGGCCTCGGCCGCGTCACCGAGCGGGCGATCCTTCGAGTCGATCCAGGCGAAGAGGTCGGCTTTGTCCTTGGCGGAGAGGCTGCAGTCATTGGCCCAGGGGTTCTTGTCCGCGTCCTTGTCGATGGCCGCGAACCAAGGGGGCATGGAGCCTTCGTTCACCACGCGTCGGATGACCTTGGCGCGGTCTTTGACCTCGTCGAGGTCGTCCAAGGCGAACGGGGCGATGCCGTCTTCGCGATGGCAGGAGACGCAGTTCTGCTGGAGGATGCGGGCCACGTCGCGGTGATAGGAGACCGTCGTGGACTTGGCGTCGGCGGCGGCCGGCAGGTCCAGTTCGCAGCCGGGGGCTGCGGTGGCCTGCACGAAGGGCTTTTCGCCGCGAAGCAGGGCGGCTACGGCGTCCCGCAGATAAGAGTGCTTGGGCGCATCGAGGTTATAGTTGATCCCGTATTGGTCGTCGAGCGCGCCACGATAGATCAGCGTTCGCGCCGGATCGACCAGGAATACCTCCGTGGTGGTGCGAGCGTCCAGCGCCAGGCTGAGCCTCTTTTCGATGTCGTGCACATAGGGCGCGGTGACGCCGGCGGCGGTCAGCTGGGCGCGGATATCCTCGGGCTTCTCGCTGCCGAGGGCGTTGACGAGCAGCAGCCCCAGCCCTTGGTCCTTGAGTTCCGCGGCCAGTTTGGCCACCGAGGGCAGGTAGCGTTTACTGACGGGGCAGGTGGCGCTCGTCATGATGATGACGAGGCCCTTGCGGTCCTTGAAGGAGCCGAGGCCGAGTTCCTTGCCGTCCAGCGTGCGCAACTTTACATCGTCGATCATACGACCGATGCCGACTTCGCCGGGTTTGAGCATCTCCGGGCCGCTGGTGACCTTCTTGACGTCCTCGGGCGTGACGGCCGGCGTATTCGCGGATGATGACTTTCCTCTGCTGCTTGCACCTGCCGCCACGATGCGGCGCATCAAGGCGAGTTCCGTCGCGCTGACGACGCCGTCGCCATCTTGGTCGAGACGGGTGAACCATGCCGCGCCGTTGGCTTCCTCCTTGGTGATCTGGCCGTCGGCGTTCTTGTCCACGGCTTTGATCATGGCCTCGATCTGCGCGGAGAGGCCGGTGGTTTCGGCTTTCGGAACTGCCTGGGCGGTCGGCATCGGACCTTCCTTCTCCTTGGGCGCCGCAGGGGCGGGCGCAGGGTTGCCGCTCACCTTGGCATATTCGGCGGCCGTGATCGCTCCGTCTTTGTCCAGATCAAACCGTTCGAAAGCCTTCGGATTCGCCAATTCATCGGGTGTGACCTTGCCGTCGCTGTTCCGGTCGAACTTGCGGAACACGCCATCGACGGACTGGGCGTGGGTTTGAACCACAGAGGAGCAGAGCACGCAGACCAGGAGTAGGATGGATGGGTGGGGTTTCATAGTCATGTCTATAGGGTTGTTCCGTGAGATGGGGAAAAGTGGACGATTTTATCGCCGCTTAGCGAAGGTGGTCATGTAATTGATGCGACGGCTCATTTCAAACTCCTCTTGCTGCGGTAATAGGTGCGCACCTCCGCCGGGGAGGCATGACCGTCCTTGTTCGCGTCAACGGCTTCGAATACTTCTTTTTGCGGATACTCTTCGCGGGTGAGTTGGCCGTCGTTGTTCGTGTCGGCTTTCTTGAAGGCGCCATCGACGCGGGTGGTGGCTTTGGCGGGGCTTTTGGGCGCGGAGCCTGCTTTGGCGGTTCCACCCGCTTCGGCGTTGCGGGCGTCCTGGCGGACCCATTTGGCGTGTTAAGTGCCCTTTTCCCATTCGGCGAACTTGGCGGCCAGTTCATCGAACTTGGCGACTTCCTTCGTGGCGAGGTCGGTGGTCTCGCTGAGGTCGGTTTTGAGGTTGAAGAGCTGGGCGCTGCTTTCGCGTGGCGTTTGCACAAGTTTCCAGTCGCCCATGCGGATGGCGCGCTGGGCACCGGCCCGCCAGCAGAGGAAGTCATGCGGCGCGGAGGTGTTTTGGCCGAGAAGATGAGGCAGGAGATTGACGCCGTCGATGGGCTTGCCCTTCGGAACCTCGACACCAGCGGCGGCAAGCGCGGTCGCGTGACAGTCGAAGCCTGCGATCATCTCACGATAGGTCTGCCCGGCGGCCTATTTGCCTTTCCACTGTATGACGAAGGGCACGCGTATGCCGCCTTCATGCATCTGGCCTTTGAAACCGCGCAGAGGGTCGTTTGGGCTGCTCGTTTCCTCCGTGGGGCCGCCGTTGTCGCTGTAGAACATGACCAGCGTGTTTTCCTCCTGGCCGAGTTCGCGCACCTTCGCCAGCACTTTGCCTACGGCGGCATCGAGTCCGCTCAACATGCCGCCATACGTCCGCCGCTTTTCATCCGCGATGCCACTCAGAGCCGCTGAATACGGGTTCGCATCCATCGGCGAATGCACGGCGTTGAAGGCGAAATAGAGGAAGAAGGGCTTCGCCGAGTTCTGGGTGCCTGGTTCTCCGTTCTTGGTTCCTTGGCTGCGTTCGATGAAACCCACCGCCTCATCGGCGAACTCATCGGTCAGATACTTCGTGGTCGTGACCGGCTCGCCGTTGCGCACGACGGGATCATTGTCCGTCTTGCCCGGCAGATACGTCCGCGCCCCGCTGAGGAAGCCGAAGTGATAGTCAAAGCCGCGCTCATGCGGTCGCAGCCCTTCTTTGAAACCGATGTGCCACTTGCCAATCATGCCCGTGGCGTATCCGGCGGCTTTCAGCTTCTCCGCCAGCGAGGGAATCTCGCGCGGCATGCCGAAGTTCGGGTCGGCAAAACGTTCCGGCCCCGAGTTGTGCTCAAAGCCGAAGCGATGCTGATACATCCCGCTCATCAGCCCCGCGCGTGACGGCGAGCAGACGCAATGCGTGGCGTAGCCATCGGTGAAGCGCACGCCGTTCTTCGCGATGCTGTCGATGTTCGGTGTCGGGATGTCCTTGCAGCCGTTCACGCCGATGTCCGCATACCCGAGGTCGTCGGCGAGGAAGAGAAGGATGTTGGGGCGCCGCTCCGTAGCGAATGACGAATGATGAATGCAGAATGACGAAAGGAGAATGAAGGCGATGAACGGTTTCACGGAGTGGTGGAGTTTGGGAGTCGTGGCTGAATGGATGTCCCGCCAAGCGGGCAAACGTGGACAAAGCGATAAGCGGAAACGGGGACTAGCCATGTGCCCTGATGCCTCATTTCGGAGTTTCCACATACCGCCACACGCCCTCGCGCAGGACCCAGGCTTCTTTGCCCGGCGGCTGCCATTTGCCGCCAAGGCGGACTTCGGTCTGCACGGTGGTGGATTGTTGGTCGGGTGCGGGTTGGATGCTGTGGATGCGGTGATCGGCGGGGGTGATTTTCGTGAGGCGCATCAGATTGCCAATGCTGGTGAAGAGCTTCTCTGCGGCGGGGCGGCCGTGTTTGGCGAGGGCTTGCGGATCGGACAAGGCGAGGCATTGCGCGATGTCGCCGGTGCGGGTGGCCTCGAAAAGCGCGGTGACTTGTTTGCGCAGGGCAGCTTCGGATTCGGCGCTGAGAGTGGCGGCGGGCGTGGTGGGTGGTGGCGTGGTTTTTGGCTGGGTTTTGGCGGGCCATGGGCCTTCGTCGGGCCAGAGCTGGTGGAGGAAGCGGGTGAGCAGGTCGAACTTCGCTTTGTCCAGGTCCGGCACGCTGCGGATGGCATCGGCGGCGTAGTGCAGGGTGTGGGGTGCGGCGGGGGTGAAAGCGGGCCACTCGGGAAGGCCGGGGGCGTTGGGATTGCCCGTTTTGGCAAAGGCCATCCAGTGCGCGTGCATGGTGCGGGCGGTGGCCTGATCCTGCGCGGCGGGGAAGAACGGCACGTCGCCAAACACATATGGCACCTCGGCTCCGTGGTCGGCTCCACGCGCGTTTTTGCGCTGCGATTCGCGGACGTAGTCGAAGTGGTAAAACCACGCTGGCGTGCTGATACGCTGCATGTGGCCGACGAGCGAGCGAGCGCTGAGTCGGAAGAAAACATCGCCATAAAGCAGCGGCATCAGCGCGGGGTCATCGGGCGTTTTGCCATATAGCGGGGCGAGCTGCGGCAACGCGGCCACGAGCGTGCTCTTCGGCGGCTGATCGGACCACGGATAAGCGAGCGCGAGGCTGCCCTCGAAGCTGTTCGCACCGGCGATGAAGGGCACTGCGTGTTGTTTGCCGCTGCAAAAGAGCCGCTGCGGGTCATCGGGGATCAAATCGCCATCCACCACGGGTTCCACGCCGCTTTCGCCCTCGCCGAGGCCGGCGACGGTCTTCCAGGGCATGGCACGCAACGCGGCGGCGATGTCGCTGCTTTTGTCCAAACCGAGTTTCGCGGCGTAAGCGGCTCCGAGGGCCGATTGCGGCTCGCGCTCGTCCATTTTCGTGTCCAGCCGACGAAACGGCCCAAAGCCACCGATGCCGCTTTGCGCGATGGCGCGATGAAAAAGGCCCTTCGCTCGTGGACAGAGCATGAGCATGTTCACCGACGTGCCGCCGGACGAAACGCCAAAAATCGTGACGCGCTGCGAATCGCCGCCGAAGGCCGCGATATTGCGTTTCACCCATTCGAGGGCCGCGATCTGATCCTGAAGCCAAAAGTTGCCCTTCGGCTCGCCTGCGGGCGTTTTGGCCAGCAAAGCGGGATGCGCGAAGGCTCCGAGCCGCCCGAGACGGTAGTTGAAGGACACAAGCACGACGCCATCGCGGGCAAAGTTTTCGCCAGGGCACCTGCCACTGCCCACGACCATGCCGCCACCGTGAATCCACACCATCACCGGGTACGGCTTCTGTTTCGCATCCGCCGGAGCCCACACATTCAAATACAGGCAGTCCTCATCTTGGGTGAGCGAGAGCCGCTGCGGCGCGTCATGGCCGTAGCGTGTGGCCTGACGAACGCCGCTCCACTTCGCCGCCGGCTGCGGTGCCCGCCAGCGTAAATCACCGACCGGCGGCGCGGCAAACGGAATGCCTTTGAAGACGTGAATGCTTTTGTCCGCGATGCCTTCGACCACGCCGGAGTCGAGCGTGACCTGCGGGCCTGCGGCCTGGGATGAAACGCAAAGGGCGCTGAGAGCGCAGAGCAAGACAAAGCGATTGGTGTTCCGAGTCATGAGGTGAGCTGGGTGATTCTACGTTCAGTTCGGCGTCGCCTCGCCGTGTGGGTAGCGGTAGTCGGCTTTCGGGTCGGTGGTGGGGTAGTCACGGTTTGTTGGT
>DBCN01000105.1:5469-10734 GCA_002293065.1 Opitutia bacterium UBA957 | reverse complement strand
TCAATCCCTCCCTCTCCGCGCGTCAGCGCGTGAGGAGGGATGAGAACTCGTTCGGTGAGCCCGGAGGGCGAACAGACAAGGCCGCAGGCCTTGGGCCGTCAGGCCCGGAGCGAAGCGTAGTCAATCCCTCCCTCTCCGCGCGTGAGCGCGAGGGGAGGGATGAGAACTCGTTCGGTGAGCCCGAAGGGCTTTTTACTTTTGGGCAGCCCGACGCAGTAGATGTAAACTCGCAGGTCCCAGTAGGCCTTCTTGGGTGACCTTAAGGTTGATGATTGGCACTAAGCCTGACTGGCGCGACCGCGTGAGATAGTCCTTCAGGCTTGGTTCCGTCCACGTTGGCGGCGAGGGCATCTGGCCCGAGTCGCGATGCAGCCAGCCGTTCTCCAAGGTGACGCATGCGGTGGCTTGCTGACCTTTCCTTGAGGAGGAACGGTAAACGCCATCCCCCATGGGTTGCAGGCGGCCTTCGCGGCCGCGTGGTTCTCGAAGCCCCTCACCACAGTCGAAATCTTGCCAATCCGTGACGGACGGTAATTCCCAAGAGTTGAAACCAATGAGTCTGGCGGAGTGGCCCGACCGAGCGGCGCGATGCAACGCTGCCCAAGGGGCGTTTTGCGGGTAGAGCCGCGTGGCGCCATCGTCGAACCACCAGCCAGCGAGCTTGTCGCCATAGCGCTCACCCGCTTCGGAAATCATGGCCTGCCACAGATTGAAATAGCGGGTGCGATCCGTGCTGTTGAGCCCCGATGCTTCCACCCAAGCGGGGTCCTGCACCGTCCCGGGGTTGTGGTAGAGCATCAAGCGCAAACCCTTGCGCTGGAGTGAAGCCGCCAAATCCGCAATGAGATCCCGCCGACTGGTCCGTCCCGGGAGGGCTTTATCCAATGCGGCCAGCGGGGCAGGGAAGTCCTGGTACCCGTGGGCCGTGGTGAAGACGACGAAGCCGGCGCCCGTCGAGCGGAGCTTCTCCGCAAGGGTATCGACATCCAAGTCCTCCACGGCTTGGGCGTAAGGCTTCGTCGGCCCTTGGGCCGGCGCCGATTCGCGGGTCCAGTGCAGCATCACGCCGAATCCCGCGTGACGCATCCAGCTGGTGTCTGCACGGGCATCATGGGCCCTCGTTTCCAATGTCCGGGCATGATCCAACTTCGTCAGTTCAAGCGCTTGGAGGTCGACTCGACCCACTGGGCGCTCGGGGGGCAGCAGGTCCAATTTCAAAACGTTCGCCCCCTGCGGCAGAGCGACCACTCCGATCTCCAAGCGATCCCATGAGCGCGGCAAGGAATCTGCCGCCACGGTCGTCTCGGCAGCTCCGAGGTGAAGGCGTGGTCTCACTCCAGGCGCCTGACATTTGGCCAACACCGTAACGCGATAGGTTGCCGACTCCGTCAGGGTGACCTTCCAAATGAGGTGGGGCGCATCGGCCAGCTGGCCCGTCATGTAGAAGGCAGCTAGCCCGCCCGGTTGAAACGCCTGCAGGCTACGTGCCTCTTGGGCTTGCGTCGCATGCAGGACGAGCGGGTCGGCTGATGCGGGCGCTGCTCCAAGGAAAGTCGCCAGGAGGAGGATTATCCATGTCACCGACGCGCAGGCGTTGGTTGGGCTTGGCATAGCGATGAGATGGTTGCGGCCGGCCCTCGCATGTCGAACGTGAATGAAGGTCCTGGGATAATTCCGTTTTTGGTCCAGCGTCGCGCATTTCAGGGGGTGTTCTTGGTTATTTTGGTGTTGTTGTAAACACCCCCTGAAAGTTACACTCTGCTGGACCAACAAACCGTGACTACCCCAAAGTTACCCGTGTGGGATGCCAAGAATCCGGCGGTTGTAGCTGCGTGGGAGAAGGCTTCGGCCGACTTTGTCAGAGGTGCAAGCGGGCACGTTCGCGTGCTACAAGCGGACACCGTAGGCGTGAATTCTATTTGGGGGCGGATTGAATATAAATCACTCCAGTCTAATCCTAACGTTCAATCTATCACCTCGGTTCATCCCGAAACTAGTGCTGAGTTCCTGCTATGGTCCAGATAGACGACGCCGATAAACCCCGGCTTTTGGAAGCCGTCCGTGAGTGGACTGGTTGGGGGAAAAGTGTGATGCCTCGCCGCGATGAAGCAGCAGTCAAAAGCCGGTTTGGTGCTGAAGCCGCCGGCCGACTGCTCCCCGTCCTCAACGCGTTGGCGGAAGACTTTTACTCCACCAATGCGCGCTATGTTGCCGCCGACCTTGCACAGATGGGGGATATAGCTGCGGCCGATTTTAAGGCGAAATATCCGGCCTTGCCGGCAGAGGTCGCGGAAGCGTTCGCGTGGTGTTACACGTTCGATTTTAAGTGAGCCGCTCGCTGGCCCTCGCATGAGGAAAGCGAACGCATGGTGTCGAGCCATGCGGCAGAGGCCACGCCAGCCGCGGCGGCTGTTGTGACCTCTGCATCCTCCTCCGGGGTGGCCTTGCGGTGCGGTGGATCCGCGTCCATCGGCGCGGCGAGATGGGGGTAGTCACTGTTTGTTGGTCCAGCAGAGTGTGATTTCTGGAAGCCTGGGCTTCCAGACCCACTACGAGTTCGCCGGCAAGCCCGTCGACCGCCGAGCACACTTGTTGACTCTAGGTGCAGCTTAACCATAACACTTAGCCACCCCCTGAAATGCATGACGCTGGACCAAAAACGGAATTATCCCAAGCGTTGTCCTTTTAAAATTGGGTAAATCGTCATCTATCGTCCAAGCAAACATGGATACAATCAATGCGCCATGATGGAACGTCTTGAGATTGGGAAGTCATATAAGATTATCGCCATTATAGAAGGACTTTATGTCGAAGTAGAAGGGTATGCCTATCCCGGAGACGGACTGTATTGGACAGAGTTTTCGGAAGAATGATTCAGCGGATTTTATTAGCTTGATTGGTTAACTCTGGTGATGGGGTAGTCGCGGTTTGTTGGCGCAGAGGGATGCATTTTATGGGGCCCCATTTAGCGTGACGCAATCACCTCAATAGTCATTAGGTGTCGCTGGTCGACCCGCATGTCCGCGTAACCAAGGACTTTGCGGTTGTCGGGGAGGCGGGCGTGAGCAGGCTACCGGTCAGCATTCTCCCCATGGCCAGCCCCCGCAGTTTCTTCGATGCCCAGGCACAGTCAAACCGTTCAATCGGGCTCCTGGTTGGCTTGTTACTGGTCGCGTTGGTCGTGCTGCTGGGCGGTTTGTATGCGTTGGGTCTACTCCTTAATCCTGAGCCTAAAGTCCCCCTGCGTCGGAGCGAGATGCGCTGGAATGCGAACCGCGAATTGGAGCTTTCCGAGGTCAACCGCGTCACCGGCGAGGTCAGGACAACCACTTTTCCGAACGAGAACCTTGCCGTCCCGGAAGCATTAAGAATCAAGCGCAAGCCGGTCTCCACCATCACTCATATCGAGCCGGAAGTGACGCCGAAGCCACCGGCTGGTTTCTGGCGTTGGGAGCCCGCCATACTATTCTGCACGGTGGGCGCAGCCTCGCTGGTGATCGTGGTCACCTGTTGGCTCCGCTTCAAGGAGCTCGCGCGCGGCGGTGATTTCCTCGCCATTTCATTGGGCGGAAGGCTTGTGCCGCGAGGCACTCAGGACCTCCAGTCGAGGCAATACCTGAACATCGTCGAAGAAATGGCGCTGGCTTCGCAGGTGCCACTCCCGAAGTGCTACGTCCTGGAGACCGACCCGAGCGTTAATGCGTTCACCGCAGGTCGCGTGGATAACTTCGTGGTGGGGGTAACCCGAGGTGCGTTGGATCGGTTGAGCCGCGATGAACTGCAAGCCCTCGTAGCCCATCAGTTCAGTTTGATCGACCGGAACGACATGAGACTGAACCTCCTATTGATAGGCATCATCGCAGGGCTGCTCGTCATCACCAAACTTGGGTTCCTGCTGCTACGCCAGACAATCCCGGCAACGTTCTCCAAGGAAATCCACCGGGCTTGGATCTACGCCGTGGCTGGAGGAGCCACGATCGCGGCTGGCTTTGCGGGAGCTTATTTCGCGCGCGTCATCCAGGCCGCCATCGCCCGCCAGCGAGCCTTGCGCGCGGATGCGGCAGCGGTGCAGTACACCCGCTACCCTGGTCCTCTTTTGTCCGTGCTCCAGAAGGCGGCCGCCTGTACGGCGTTGCCTGCGCAGGGCCGTGAGCCCCGCGATCGTTTCGAGATGCAGAGTCAGTCGGAGTTGGACGAGTACATCTACAACCGCATTGAATCCCAGCATCTCTTCTTCCATTCGATGCCGAGCGATTGGGATAACGTGATCTCGACCCATCCGACGATCGACCACCGTATCAAGCAACTAGCGGAGATTGGGTAGCCGAAAAGTAGGGACTGGGGTAGTCACGGTTTGCTGGTCCAGGTGCGTCGGTAGTCCTGCTGCGCACGCACCCCCACGGGGATGCCCGCCGCGTCTGAAATGGCGTATCTAGTGCTTACTCTCCGGGGCCGGTGAGCAGGGCGAGGCGCTTCCGGACGATGGCGGCTCAGTGATTGCGTTCCGCTGGATCAAAAAGCAGTGACTACCCCACAGTCAGTTCATTGCTTGCTCCATCGTCGTTCAGGTTGATTTAAGATTCTTCCAGTAGTCCGCACTGATTCCCATCGCATTCCCAATGGACTCGATACGGCGGTATTGTTCGAGGGAGCACACCGCATCCCTCTCGAAGAGCTGAGTACAGAGGTTCTCGAAGGCAACCCCCAGCTCGTTTGCATCCACCAACTCTCGAACCTGATCGCAGTCCGCGGTTGTTAGCCTTTCCGAAAGCTCATCGAGCAGCTCTCTCAACTGTTGTTCTAGTGTCTTCATTTATGGAAAGCGGTTATGCTTCCTTCGCCTGCTGGCTCAATGATAACCTTGATGTTCACTCCATGTCGAACCCCCTCGGCTGAGAAGCGTGCGGGTTTTCCTGCCTTGGTAAACCAATCGCCATTACTGGGGTAGTCACGGTTTGCTGGTCCAGGTGCGTCGGTATCCCTGCTGTGCACGTACCCCCATAGGGATGCCCGCCGCGTCTGAAATGAAGGATGTAGTGCTTACTCTCCGGGTCCGGTGAGCAGTGCGAGGAGTCTGCGGTTGAGGAAGAGCTTGTCGCGGCCTTGCTTGATTTCGGTGAGGACGCCGGCCTCGGCGAGCTCGACGAGGTAGCGGGAGGCGGTCTCACGCTTCGCGACGCCGGCGTCGACCAGGTGGCGGATGCGGCAGTAGGGCTGCTCGAAGATGTGGCGCATGAGCAGGTCGACGGGCAGGGCGGGGCGCTT